>CAJOQC010000049.1 GCA_905236785.1 uncultured Selenomonadaceae bacterium | reverse complement strand
GTGAAATTCGGCAAAATTGCACACCACGATGTAACGCGGCCGTTCGGGGTTCTCCAATTCATCGACGTAACGCTTGGCCTGCATATACGGCGTTAAATAATTCCCGTCGGATTGACGGATTTTCTTAGCTAAATCCGTGCCGAAAGATTTTTGCTCGATAACAACCTTGGCCGAAGGAATACGAATGTCGATATAGCCGCGATGCTGTTTGGTTTCCTCCGTGGCAACGTCCTCAATGCTTACTTTGTCCTCGAATTTCAAATAATCATAGGTCTTTTCTGCGCCGTAAACGTCCTGCAACAATTCTTCCCAGAAATTATGTGTGTCTTGCTTTTCGTCGCCTTTGCCCGCCCATTTTTCGGCAAATTTCTTCGCCGCTGTTTTTTGTTTCTTGTCCCGCTTGATATTTTCGTCATCCGTCATTTTTCGGTTTTTCCTTTTGCGCCCATGACGTTATGCAAAAGGCTGCCGTAGAAAACCTGCGGCAGCCTTTTGTTTATCACCTTTCAATCGTGAAAATTATTTATTTGCGTCAATGATTTTTTCTTGTACTTTGGTGGTCATTTCCTGCTCGGAAAGAAGGTTTTTAAGCCCGATAACCGTAGCGGTAGTCTTGCCGAAGGTGCTGACCAAGGACTCGGAGCAGAACACGACATCGTAATTGTTGGCCTGAGATTTCGCGTCGCCCACGTTGGTGTGATAAATCTCCGCATCAAGACCCAATTTCTTGAAAACTTTCTCAAGTTTCATTTTGATAATCTGCGAAGAACCCATACCGCTGCCGCACGCCGCAATAACCTTCAACTTTGCCATTAAAAACACTCTCCTTTTTGATTGTCGGGAATATTCCCCTTGTAGCATATATTATACATTATACAACCAAATTCAGTCAATTACAACATCATCGACGGAAACGCCCTGTTTTTTCGCCATGATTTCTTTGTATTTGTCAAAGTCCTCGGCGATAACAAAGTAGGTGTCCTTGTTGCGCTGATAAAGAATTTGCGGAATTGCCAAAAGGATTATGACAACGGCCGCCACGCCGACGTATTGGAGATTGTTCATGATAACGCCGATAACGGGCCAGAGGGTATCCCAGTCAAAGTTGCCATGCCAGCCGCCGAAATTACCGGTGGTGAAGTAATAGGCCGCAAAACCGCCGCCCAAAACCTGAATCATGCCGCTGAAGAAGGGGATAATCGCCGCTGCGCGAATGCCGCCCAAACGGTTGGCGAACACGGCGAAAGTCGCGTTGTCGAAGAACAAAGGAACGAACCCGGAGATTATGAGTATCGGGCTGTTAAAGACGATAAGCCCCATAATCGCAAGGAACTGACCGAGCGCGCCGAACAAGAAGCCGAAAGTAACGGCGTTGGGGTGACCAAAGCCGTAAGTCGCGGCGCAGTCAACGGCAGGGAGCGAACCGGGCAGGATTTTCTCCGAAATACCTTGGAAAGAGTTGGTCAGCTCGGAAACGAACATACGGACACCAAGCTGCAGTATGGTGAGGTAAACGGCGAAGTAGAAGGATTTCTCAACGATATAGAACAAGAAGTTCTGGTTCTTGCCGAAGCTCTTGTCTATGCTGTGCATAAGATCCGGCCCCAACACGGTGATTATCGCGCCGAAGAATACGGTCATCAATATACCCGTGGCAACAACGTTTTCGTTGAAGATTGAAAGGAAGCCGGGAAGATGAAGGTTTTCAAGGGATTTTTTCGGATCGCCTATCTTCTTGGCAAGTTTGGACACCAAGAAAATACCGACCATCTGCTGATGCCCCGTGGCAAATCCGCCGCCTTCGGTGAGTTTGGCGACAGGCTCCACGGTGAGGTTAGAGGCAACCGCCCAATAAGTGCCGAGCAAAACGCCGAGCATACCGACAACCTGCGGGTCTTGAAGCTGCGGGAAGCAGAACAAAACGAGCCACAAAGCCGTCGAAGATTGCTGAACCATAACGTGACCGGTGATGAACAACGTGCGGATTTTCGTATACTTGCGGAAGAACACGAAAAGCATATTCATGGAGAAGGCGATGAGCAACACCATCATCATCATGGAGAAGGAGCGGCCGACGTTCTCAACGGACATCTGCGCCGCAGCCTGCCCGAAGTACGGGTCGATAACCGCCGCCGAAAGTTCAAAACGATCCTTTAGACCGACAAGCACGGGGCGGAAGTTACCGACCAAGCCGCCGGATGCAACGCCCAAAATCATATAACCAACGGTGGCTTTTATAAAGCCTGCCAAACATTCATAAATGGGTTTTCCCAGAAGCATATAACCGACAAAAACGATAAAACCGATGAAAAACTGCGGTTTTACGAGGATATTGTTCTGGAAGAACTCCCATACGGACATTAAAATATCCATGAGCAGATAAGTCCCCCTTTAATAAATATAATCTACAAACTGTGTGCCGAAGAATAATACCTCCGGCACACAGCACATCGACGGATTATACAGTAAATTCGCCGAAAAATCAATCTCCCATTTCTTCGCGAACTTTATCCATTGTGGCAAGCTCTTCGGGAGTTTTTACCTCAAGAAGTTTGGCCACAAAGTCCTCGTTGGAGCAAGCCTCGCTCATGGCCATGAGGTTTTCCATGTGTACGGCGTTGTTGACGGAGGCCAAAACGAAGAACAACCGCGCATCTTTTTCCGGGTCGTTGGGGTCAAAGTGAACGGGCTTTTCGGTTTTCATAAAACAAATAGCCGTGTCATGCACGCCCAAGCCTTCCTGAGCGTGCGGTATGCAGATATTGGGCGCGATAACGATGTAAGGGCCAAGCTCTTCGACTTTTTTTATAATCTCGTTCACATAGAGCTGTTCGCAAGTGCCGTCGGCAATAAGGGGAGCGCAAGCGGCCTTTATCGCGTCCCGCCAATCGTCAAAACCTTCGTGGAAGGAATAACGTTTCTTTTCGACAAATTCTTTGAACATTATGTTTTTACTCCTCTATAACCTATCACAAGCAGGAACGGAAAGGAATGTTCTGGGGATGCTCGAAGCAGTCCTCAAAGCCGCGGCGATGGTGGAAATACATTTTGTCTTTGTCCCGGGGGTACATATAGCTGCCGCCCACTTGCCAGAAGAAGGGGTGGAACTTATACTCGTTGCGGTCTTTTTTGAAATCGTAGAGGAGGCGTATTTCTTCGCAGTCGGCTTGGAAGTTCGTCCATACGTCCCAGTGGATAGGCACGACCACTTTGCATTGCAAGTTTTCCGCCATGCGAAGAACGTCGATGGAGGTCATCTTATCCTGCATACCGATGGGGTTTTCGCCGAAAGAGCCGAAAGCCACGTCGATATCGTAGTCCTTGCCGTGTTTGGCAAAATAAATGGAAAAATGGGAATCGCCGGAGTGGTAAATATTGCCGCCCGGAGTTTTAAGGAGGTAGTTGACGGCTTTTTCGTCCATGTCCGTGGGGCATTTGCCGGTGAGTTCTTCGCGGTTCTCGCTGGTGTCGTCGGTGGTGACGATGCAGGTGCGGTCGAAGCTGTCAAGGCAAATAATTTCCATATCTTTAATCTTAAAGGTGTCGCCGGGTTTCACTTCGCGGCAACGTTCGCGGGGAACGCCCCATTTGACCCAAGTTTCGACGGATTTTTTTGGGCCGATGAAAGGTACGGGGATTTCCTTGCCGTCCTCGATGGTGGTCATGCCGCTTTTAATGACATGAGCCGCCCACTCAGCCGACATATGGTCTTGATGATAATGAGTGGCAAGAACCGCATCCACCTGCTTAAACTTGAAGGGATCGATTACAAAAGGTACGTTGCGAAGATTGGGCTGCATACTTCGGCAGCCGCACATATTCGCCATTTGATGGCCGGGTTTCATTTTGCC
>CAJOQC010000048.1 GCA_905236785.1 uncultured Selenomonadaceae bacterium | reverse complement strand
TGATATGACCTTTCCTATCTCCTTGAAGGAAATGTCCTTGAAACTCATGGTTTCGTAGAGTTTGGCGCAGGCATCAATAATCTCATCTCGCCTTGCCTGCAGAACTTCTTCGGTGACTTTTGGCATATCCTTCTCCTTTCGATTTTCTTGAGTATTGCTTATTTTCCATACCCCAGCCTCTGCACCCATGCTTCCACATTTGCGCCGCCGTTCGCCGTGAGTCCGTCCAAGACTTTGGAATTAGGGCAGTGCAACCGAATTTTATCCATGGCGACACCGATGGGACTTCCTCCGCTGGTGCAGAAGGGGATTACCGTCTTGCCGGAGAAATCATAGGACTCCAAGAACGTGTCGATAATCATGGGCGCATTGTACCACCAAATGGGAAAACCAACGAACACTACGTCATAGCCATCCATGCCCTCCACCTGTGACTTGATAGCAGGGCGAGCTTTTTCGGCTACTTCCTTGCTTGCCCTATCGGTGCAAGCTTGATATTTTGTCGGATAAGGGTTACTTGGCTCAATCTTAAAGAGTGTGCCGTCGGTCTCCTGCCGGATGCGCTGTGCTATCCTTTCCGTCGTTCCGCCCCAAGAGAAATAGGCCACCAAAATCTTATGATTTGCCGCGCTTGCCTCTGCCGTCCGAAAGCCGCCGATTGCCAAAGCCGGAGCAACTGTCAAACCAAGAGATAACATCAGTGCAAAAATCAATTTCATGTCCATCAACCTCCAAATGCTACCTTCTCTTCACATAGAAAAAATGTGGTGATTCTACTTTTTCATGTGTCGATTGTTTTGTTTCCTTTATATTACGGCAAAGACAACAAGTTGTCAATAATAAAAAAATATCAGCCTCCCGCATAATGTGATTTTTTGTGCAGGAGTAATACTACTCACCGTTAAAAAAATACTATAATTCTTCCGCACCCTTGCCGGGTTTTTTTCCGGCATACTGCGTCAAATGCCGCTTGATGCAGTGCTGCTTTCGTCTCGCGGCACTTTCCTTGTCCGCTGAAAAAATCCCTCGACAATGGCACGAACTCATTTATGCAGTGCTTCCTAAAAATGGCGCAGAGTCGTGACCCTGCGCCAATGATTACGGAATGCGAATTAGTATCAAAACACAATTTTAGAAAAATCGGCAACGTTGCAAAGCAATGTATCAATGCTCTTTAACAGTGCCAACCGATTGCGCCGCAAGTTTTCGTCCTTGTCCATGACCATCACCTTGTCAAAGAAATTGTCAATGGGCGAGGATAGCTCGGCGAAAATTTCTATCGCCTTGCCGCAGGTTTCTTCCGTTAATTCGCCAAGAACGGCAAACTCGGCGGCGGCTTTTTTGTATGCCCCGTAAAGCGAACGTTCCGCATCGACGACAAAAGCGTTTTCGTCAATATCGCAACCTTCGCTCTTGCCTGCGATATTGCCCACGCGAACGAAGGATTGAATAATTTTTTCTGCGGTTTCCTTCTTGACAAATTCTGCGACAGCCTTGGCGCGAAGGTACACGCCGTAGGGATTGTCAACATCCGCCAAGGCCGCGTCGGCGGCATCATAGCGAATGTTTTCCTTTTCAAAGACGTTTTTAAGGCGTAAACGAATAAACTCCGCCACGTCCTTTTGCATCTTCTCCCGCGCCGCTGCATCCGTAATGCCGTACAAATCCATGCTCGTGTCTGTAAGGGCGCGAAGGGAAACATTTTCCTTTGCCTCGATGAGCATCTTCACCAAGCCCAAGGCTTGACGGCGCAAACCAAAGGGATCTTGAGAGCCGGTGGGAATCTTGCCGCGGCTAAAGGTTCCGACAATGGCATCGATTTTGTCCGCCAAACTCAAAATGCGTCCTTCCCGGGTTGTCGGCTCGTTGTCCTCGGCAAAGCGGGGTTTATAATGTTCGTCTATGGCAAGGGCAACCTTTTCGTCCTCGCCGTCCAACAGGGCGTATTCTCTGCCCATTATGCCTTGAAGTTCCGTAAACTCCGTGACCATGCCCGTCACCAAATCCGCTTTGGAGAGCATGGCGGCGCGAAGGGCGTTTTTCGTCGTCCTTTCGTCGGCGCAAAGGGCGGCGGCAATTTTTTCCGCGAGTTTTATGAGCCGTTCGGTCTTTTCGTAGACGTTCCCCAAGCCTTCTTGATAAACCACGGTTTTTAATTTGTCGCGATGTTCCGCCAAGGATTTTTTGCGATCCTCGTTAAAGAAAAACTCCGCATCCTCAAGCCGCGCTTTTAGTACGCGCTCGTTGCCGTGGCGCACCGTGTCGATAAAATCCTTGCCGCCGTTTCTCACGGTGATAAACAGGGGCATCAACTTTCCTTCTTTGGTTTTTACCGGGAAATAACGCTGATGGTCCCGCATTGGGGTGATGACCGCTTCGGGGGGAAGGCGCAGATATTTTTCGTCGAAACTGCCGCAAAGAGCCGTTGGGTATTCCACCAAATACAAAACTTCTTCCAACAAGTCCTCGGTAATTTCCGCAACGCCGCCTTTTTCGGCCGCGACTTCCTCAATCTGTCGGCGAATTATTTCTTTGCGTTTTTCTTGGTTGACGATAACAAAATTTTCTTCGCAACGCTGTTCGTAATTTTCCGCCGCGTCAATCTCAAAATCGCCCTCCGACAGGAAACGATGCCCCCTTGAAACGCGGCCGGATTTAACCCCCGCCACTTCAAAAGGAATGACCTCCTTGCCGTACAACGCCGTCAAGAACCGCAACGGGCGCAAGAAACGGAAGGAATAATCCGCCCAGCGCATACTGTTTGGCAGGCTGATGTCGGAAATCAATTTTTTTAGAAGTTCCGGCAAAAGTTCGCGGGTGTCTTGCCCTTTTTCTTCCACAACGGCGTACACATAGCCGTCCTTTTTGATAAGGTTTTCGGGGGCAATTTTCTTTCCCCGGGCAAAACCGATGGCCGCCTTGGTGAGGTTTCCCTGCTCGTCGTAAGCAATTTTTTCCGAAGGCCCTTTGCTTTCGGTTTTTACGTCCTCTTGCCGCTCGGAAAGATTTTTCGCGATTAGGGCGAGGCGACGGGGCGTTCCCAATGTCTTTAATTCATCGTAATTCAGGCGAAGTTCGGCAAAAGATTTCGCCGCTTTGTCTTTTAAGTCTTTAAGCAACCCCGGCATACTGTGCGCCGGCAGTTCCTCCGTGCCGATTTCCAAAAGCAAATTCATTTCTTGCCCCCCTTTAACAGCGGAAACCCAAGTTCCTCGCGTTGTTTTAAGTAACATTCGGCGCAAATTCGCGCCAATTTCCTCACGCGCCCTATAAAGGCCGTGCGCTCGCTGACGCTTATCGCGCCCCGCGCATCCAAAAGATTAAAAGTATGCGAACATTTAAGCACATAGTCGTAGGCAGGGTGAACAAAACCTTTTTCGATGACGCGCATGGCTTCCTTTTCGTACTTGTCGAAAAGGTCAAAGAGCAGTGCTTCGTCCGAAAGGTCAAAGGAATAGGTGGACTGTTCAAATTCGTTTTGATGAAAAACGTCGCCGTAGGTTATGCCGTTTGCCCACTCCACGTCGTAGACGTTTTCAACGCCTTGGATATACATGGCAAGCCGCTCAAGTCCGTAGGTTATCTCAACGGCCACGGGTTTAATGTCTTGACTGCCCACCTGTTGAAAATAGGTGAACTGGGTTATTTCCATGCCGTCAAGCCAAACTTCCCAGCCTAAGCCCCACGCGCCCAAGGTGGGCGATTCCCAGTTATCCTCGACAAAACGAATGTCATGCTCTTTGGGGTTTATGCCCAAGGATTCAAGGCTTTGCAAGTAAAGCTCCTGAATGTTATCCGGCGAGGGTTTCATGATAAGCTGAAACTGATGATGTTGATAAAGCCGATTGGGGTTGTCGCCGTAACGGCCGTCCGCCGGGCGGCGCGAAGGCTCCACATACCCCACGTTCCACGGCTCAGGGCCCAAAACCCGCAAAAAGGTGAATGGGTTCATTGTTCCTGCGCCCTTTTCCACGTCATAAGGTTCGGCCAAAATGCAACCCCTGTCCGACCAAAATTTTTGCAGAGCCAAAACTATTTCTTGAAACTTCATTTTCTTCCCACCTAAATTATTTTATGAACGCATGGCCAGATTTATCAAAAAGGCTATGCTGACCAACCACATTATAACGCTTACCTCCCGATGCTTGCCCGTGGCCGCCTTTAGGACGACGTAACTTACAAAACCGAAGGCGAACCCGTTGGCGATGCTCGATGTCAAAGGCATCATCACGATTGTCAGGAAGGCGGGCAAGCCGTCGGTGAGATTGCCAAAATCAATGTTTCTTGCCTCCTGCATCATAAGCGCACCAACAAGCACCAAACTTGGGGCGGTGGCAAACCCCGGCACAAGGCCGATTAAAGGCGCAAACAAAAGCGCCACCAAGAACAAAACCGAAACTGTGATTGCCGTAAGCCCGGTTTTGCCGCCCGCCGCAACGCCCGCCGCGCTCTCTATGTAGCTTGTGACGGTGCTTGTGCCGAATACCGCGCTGACCATTGTGCCGACGGCATCGGTAGTGAGGGCTTTATCAAGGTTTTCGATTTCGCCGTTTGGCTTTACAAGGTTAGCTTTGCGGGTAAGGCCGATAAGCGTACCCATGTTGTCAAAAAGCTCCACCACCGTGAAGGTGAATATAATGGAAATAATACCGTAATTCCATGCACCGGCAAGGTCAAGCGCGCCGAACGTTTCTCCCATCGAAGGAAGCGAAGTGCTGATAACGTCGGAAAAGCCGGCAGGCGTGGGGCTAAGCCCCAATATCATGGATATTATCGCCGTGACAATAATGCCAATAAGGAGCGAGCCTTGAACATTTTTGGCCATTAAGACGCTCATAAGAAGAAGCGCGAACATGGACAAAAGCGTGGTCGGCAATGTGACGTGACCCAAGGAAATATAAGTCGCCGAATCGGACACGATAAGCCCCATGCCCTTTAGCCCGATGAAGGCTATAAACATACCGATGCCGACACCGATGGATTTTTTGAGGTTTTCCGGCACGGAATTTATGATGGCCTGACGAATACCGCCAAGGGTAAGAATAAAGAAGAACACGCCGGAAAAAAACACCGCGCCCAAGGCCACAGTCCAATGAAGCCCCAACACGCCGCAAACATAATAAGCAAAAAAAGCGTTAAGCCCCATGCCGGGAGCAAGAGCCACGGGGTAGTTTGCATAAAGCCCCATAAACGCCGTAGCCAAGGATGCTATCCATATAGTCGAGGCGATGGCCGCATCCTTTGGAATACCTGCGTCCGCCAAAATATTCGGATTGACAAACATTATATATGCCAAAGCGATAAAGGTGGTAAGTCCCGCGATAATTTCCGTTCTCACCGTGGAATGTTTTTCTTCGATTTTGAAGAATTTATTGAGTGCTTCGCTCATAAATCAGCCTCCGTACTTTTACATAAAACTCAAAGACGTGTCATAGTATAGCACAGCGACGCGGGAATTAAAACAAAAATATGCCATTGGTTTGCGCGGTGTGAATGAGATGTGATAATGTCTAAATGAAAGGATGCAGGTAAAAAAATATTTTTTTGCATAACCGACAGGATTTTATGGGATGGAAGGGCGAATATAACGGTCGTAGCGGTTTATTTTTTGACATAAAGACATAAAGGAGAACCAATAACATAATGTCTTTTATCCCAAATTGGCGAACACCTATATATTGGTTTGCCAAGATACGGCTTATTGTGAAGTGATGGATAAGCGGCGACATTTTGGAAAAAAATATAGGGCATCTCTAAAAACT
>CAJOQC010000047.1 GCA_905236785.1 uncultured Selenomonadaceae bacterium | reverse complement strand
TTTGGAATGACGACGAAGCGTAGTGGTGCTACGCTGAGGAGGAATGACGCAGTACGCGTGCCCTTCAGGGTATGCCGGAAAAAGACCAGGCAAGGGTGCGGACGAATTATGCAGTGTTTCCTTAACCCATACCTTCGCTTTTTATTACATTTTCAATTATACCGCAGATTTTTGCGCCCTTCTCTTGCTTCGTGAATTTTACTTTATAACCGTTTACGCTCAGCAATTTGAAAAATTCTTCGGCGCATTTTATTTTTGCCGTTTCTTTTTCCCGCAGGTCGGCATCGTTATCCACGGCTTTTGTTTCCACCACAATGTTTATTTCCCTTTGTCCGTCTTTATATTTTACGACGTACATAAAATCGGGGCTGTATGTTTCTCCCGTCACCGTAGGAATGGAAATGCTCGCCCTTGGGATTTTGCCGTACACGGTCACTTCGTCAATATTGCTCTCTTTGATGTTTTCGCGCTCAAGGGGCGAATCATAAGCAATTTTGTCGTAAAGATATTGCGGCAACGGCACTCCCGCATCAATGTTTACGCCCACCAAGCCGCGTTTTATTCTCTCTTTTGCCGTGCCGTCCCTTTCGGTCAGGGCAGTTTTGCCCACCTTTTGCGCCGATGCCCTGTAGCTAAACAGCATCTTCGTCAAATTTTGGGTTTTCCACGCCCCAAACGCCCTTACAATTTGCGTTGCAAAATGTTCGTTTATCATGTCGGGGGTAATCTTTTGCTCTTTGTTTGCCTCCGCAAAAGCATTGTGCAAAACACGAATAGGCACAGCCGTCCTGCGGCTGATTGTTTTCAAAAATTCGTGATAGGGCATCTTGCGGTCAAGGCGGTATTGCCGCCCGTTTTCTTCGCTGACGGCAAGTTTGCCGTCTTTTGCCGTCAATTTATCGCGGCGTATGCTTGCGTAGCCTGTCGAAGTTTGCAACTGTTTTATTATAATCGTCGGCAATTCGTCGGCGATTTTTTGGTTAAAGCCCTCGTCAATCAGCAAATAATATTTTTGGTTTATTTTTTGCCAAAAATCCTTCAGCTTGTCAAATTGTTCCTTACGGATGCCCACGGTATCGTCTTTTTTGTCGCCGATTTTGCGATTGTTGACTTTGCCCTCTTTTAGCCCTTCTCCTATGCTTGGCACTTCTTTGGCAAATTCCCCGCGCTTTTCGGGGAGTATGTTATAGTTCCCGTCCAAATACCCCGCCATTAACCATTGAGCAAAAAGTTTGTTGGCATCACAATTTCTTGCGGCGGCTATTTCTATTATTTTTTCAAAGGGCAGCCGCGTTAAGGCTTGGGGCAAATCGTTGTTTATTTCCCCTCGCAGTTTTTCCGTAAAATCCGCTTCGGTGAAATCCACGACGTAGTTAAGCGTAAAATCCTCGTTGGCTATACGGTTGCCGCTCACGTCAACGGGCAGGCGCAACCCCCGCCCCACTTCCTGAAGTTTGGCGGTTTCGCTGCCGCTTGTCCGCAGTTTGGCTATGGTAAATACGTTGGGGTTGTCCCAGCCTTCCTTCAGCGTCCACTTGGAAAACAAAAATCTTCGCGTGTTGTATTGCCCGTTTTCTTTTATGGACAACAAGCTCTTTTTGTTGCGAAGAATGTCATCCACTTCCTTTGCTATGTCGGCATCGTTGCTGCCGTTGTCCTCAGCAAAATACCCGGCGTGGCTTGCGGGAATATTTCTTAGGGTTGCTTCAAGATATTCTTTGTATTCCTTTTCGTCGGCGGTCAATTTGGGCAAAAGTGCTTTTATTTTACTTCGCAAAATCTCTTCAAAGGCATCTTTTAAGTAGGCCTTGGCGTCTTCGCCGCCGCGATAGGAAGAAATATCGTCGATAAAAAAGAGAGCCAAAGTTTTTATTTTGTATTGCCTGTTAAAGTTTTGCCGTTCCGTGTCAAAATGCAAATCAAGAGCAGCTTCCAACATTGTCCGCTGATGTTGCTTAGAATAGGCCTCGACGCTAAACTCCTCCCCCTTGTGATGTTCCCCTTCGTCAAGGGACCAAAAGAATTTGCCGCTGCTTATCTTTTCTATTTTAATGTCGGACAATGCGGGGTCAATCCTGCCCAAGTCTTCCTTCTTGTTTAGTTTGTGGGTTATCGGGGCTTTGCCCTTTCGGGTGTACTGGAACTGAACAAATTTGTCTTTTTCAATGGCGGTTACTTTTATTTTGGCGGGGTTCTCGGAAGAATCCTCCAGCACATTGCCCGTAAATTGTTTTATCAATCCTTGATTAAAGGCATCGCAGGCGTTTAATTCATACACAAGGTTGTTATAATCCGTATAAGTTTTTTTGTTTTTCCCGCTGCCTGTGGTCATTTGCGGGAAGGTTGCACCGTAACGAATAATCATTTGCGGCTTTATGCGCTTTGCAATTTCCCCATAGGCTTTGTTGTCCCTTGAAAAGCGGTGGGGTTCGTCGATTATGACAACGGGCTTTGTTTTGCCCAACGCCTCCATGGGAGAAAGGCAATTTTCAACCATTGTGTCATAATCGTCGCGAAAGAGCAGGGCGGTGCTTTCGGCGGTCTGGCTGTTCTTCGTCGTTTTTATTCTGTCAACCAAAAATTGCGCGTTCATAAGAAGCACATATATCTTGTTTTTGTTTTGTTGCGAGCCGCCGACAAATTCTCTTACGGCTTGGGGGTAAAGGGCGCGTCCATGCTTTTTCCCCTTTGCGCTCTCCAATACGTTAAGATCAATATTTCGCCTGTAGCCGCAAACGTCGGCAAAATGTTT
>CAJOQC010000046.1 GCA_905236785.1 uncultured Selenomonadaceae bacterium | reverse complement strand
GACACCCTCCTCCAAGAGGAGGGCTTTTTTAAGCCTCCCTCTTGGAGGGAGGTGGCAGCCCGCAGGGCTGACGGAGGGAGTTTTTAGAGGTTGCCTAAACTTATTTCTTTTCGTCTTTCATTTCGCCGAACCATTTTGTGTAAATTTTTTCGTATTCGCCGTTTTCATGCAATTTTTTAAGAGCCGCGTTTAATTTTTCCTGCAACTCTTTGTTGTCCTTTTGCATGGCGATGCCGTAGTCCTCGGCGGTTAAACGCTCGGAAATTTGTTTAACCCCTGTTGCGCCGCTCTTGGTGATGTAGTAATCATTCACCGGGCGGTCGTTCACCACCGCATCAACGCCTTTGGCTTTAAGTTCCATAAAGCAATCGGGAACAAGGTTAAATTCTTTTACTTCCGCGCCCTCGATTTTGTGGACTTCCTCCGCGCTGGTGGTGCCTATCTGCACCGCAACTTTCTTGCCGGACAAATCCTTAAAGGACTTTATGCTCTCCTCGTCGTCGCGGACAATAATCGTAAGACCGGCCTGATAATATGGGTCGGAGAACAAAACATTTTGTTTGCGTTCGTCGGTGATGGTCATGCCGGAAATTACGACATCCACGTTCTTGGCCTGAAGCGCGGGAATAAGCCCGTCAAAGCCAATGTTTTGAATGTCCGCATCCATGCCCATTTCCTTGGCAAGGGCGCGGATTAAATCCATGTCAAACCCTTGATATTCCTTCTGGGTTTCGTCTTGGAACTCAAAGGGGGCAAAATCGACGGACGAACCTACTCTAAGGGTTTTGGCCGCGTCTTTTTGCGACGTGTTCGCGCCGCCGCCCGCGCCGCCGCAACCGACAAGCGCGAAAACCGTAAAGGCACACAACATAAGCAGGGAAAAAACTTTTTTCATGAGAAATCCTCCCGTAATAATAAAAAAATAAAGCGTGCCGAATAAGCATAATTACTTTTCAACACGCCTTTTTACATGAGTTTAACCTCGCATTAAGAGAACCGTAGATACCAGAGATACCGAGAAACTTAGAGATACCGTTTTAGGCATTGGCCGCACGATGTTTGCTGAAGCAATCGCGGCAATAAACCGGACGGTCGTTCTTTGGTTCAAAGGGTACTTCCGTCTCCTTACCGCAATCGGCACAAATCACCGTATACATTTGACGCGGTTCGCCGTTGTCGCGATTCCTTTTCCTTTTGTCGCGGCAGTCGCGGCAACGCGCCGGCTCGTTTTCAAAGCCTTTTTCGGCGTAAAATTCCTGTTCGCCCGCGCTGAAAATAAATTCATTGCCGCATTCCTTGCATACCAATGTCTTGTCCTCAAAAGCCATTCACTAATCCCCTTACTTCCTATTATTGTAGTATGACACTTCCCGTAACAACGGCATAACCCGCTTGCTCTTGGGAAAAACTGCCGTTTGTACTAACGTCAATATCTACGGAACAGTATACCGTTATTTTTATGAAATTGCAAGTAAATTCATAAAAAAAACGTGAGTTATCATAAAAAGGTTATAAAAGAGGTGTAAAATATTCGTTCGGAAATTCGTTAAGGCTTTTTTACCTTGCCTTGCAAAAATCCTCCCACACCTGACGATAAAGTTTTTCAAGGTGCATCATATAACCTTTGCCGTTCATCAGCCCCGACTGGTGCATATGTTCCCGCAGGCCGTTGTGATAGCGTTGCAAAATGTCCTTGTTCCCCGCAAGTTGCAAAATTTTCTTCACATACTCCATTTGATTTTGCGCCACAAGTTCCTTTAAGTCGGCGTGGCTAAGTATGCTTGCGCCAAACCGCGAGCCATGGGTACGCCCTCGCATGGTGACCACCGGAACGCCCATAAAAAGAGCCTCGCAGGTGGTAAGCCCGCCATTATAGGGGAAAGTGTCCAAGGCGATGTCGATGTCGCGATAGTCGTTTAGATAATCGGGGCTAAAGGGGCGAAGTTCAATTCGCGACAGGTCGAAACTAAGGCCTTTTAACCGCGCCAAAAGCAACCTGCGACCGGCGGCGATACTGCAAATTTTCCCTTTGATGATGAGCCGCGAATCTGCCACCCGCTCCATGACGCTTCGCCAAGTGCAAAGAAGTTCGTCCGTCACCTTGTTGAAATTGTTAAAGCAACCAAAGGTAACATAGCCGTTATCCGTCACAGGGGCGCGAACCGCCGGCGGCGGCATCTGCCGCACAAGGCCGGGGGAATAACAAAGGTGACAACAGGGAAGGCGCAACAGTTTTTCCGTGAAACCGGTGTTATCCGAGCCGCTCATGCAGATATTGTCGGAAAGGAAATAATCCACGGCGTTAAGCCCCGTCGTTGCCACATAGCCTATGGCGGATATTTGCACCGGCGCGGGGCGGTACGCCAAAACCTCAAGGCAGTTGTTCTGGGAATGGCCGGATAAATCCACCAAAATGTCGATGTGATCCTCAAAAATCACCTTGGCCACAAAAGCGGCAGGTTTGCCCCGCAAGTCCCGCCATTGTATGGGCAGGCGGCGAATGTTGTTGGTTACTCCGTCGCTTTTTCCCGTGGAATAACAATGAACGATAAAATTGTCCCGATCAAAATCCTTCAGCAAGGGGCGCAAAAAATAGGCCACGCTGTGCAAACGAAAATCCGGGGAGATGTAGCCCACCCGAAGTTTTTTCTTGGGGTTCTTCTTCACCGCGTCATGGCTGTAGCGTTTTACGTTTTTGAAAAAACCGTCGAACCGCGCCGACTCTTGGAAGAGTTTGCCCGCCGACACGGCGCGATAATTGAGCATAAAAAGATATTTGCCGTAGTAAAGCGCCTTTGCCTTTTCGTCCTCCACAAGCTCCGACAAAGCCAAAAGCGACTTTGCCGCGCCGGCGGGGTCTGCCGCAAGAGCGAGGGCATCCGCCAAAAGCCCCTGCGCCAAAATCAAAACGCCCCGCAATATCTTAACTTTCGCTTCAAGGTCGCGGTGGGCGTCGCTTTCTTCCTTGGGCATATTTTTGTCGCGCAAGATGCGGATCGACAGCTCGCGGCGCAAATGTTCCTGCTTTTCGACAGCATCTGTTGACTCTTTTACTATGGTTTTTAGAAGTTTTATTTCTTTGTCGATTTCAAAATCCAAGGACCAAAGAGCCGCTTGCGCCAAGTTTGCGTGGATGCTTTTGGCATCCGCAGCCATGGCATCTTCCGTCAATATGGCGGCTTCGTCGTTGTTCCCGGCGTAAATCGCCGCCAATGCCATTATGGCAGGACCGTCCGCCGCCTGTTCGTTTAGGTCGAAAAGCTCCCGCGCACAGGCTCGCATGGCCTTGGGGTCGCCGTCAATGGCGAATTTATAAGCAAGGGAAAGCCAATTCAATCTGTCGTTCATAACAAATTCCCGTTTATTTTTCGCAAAATATTTTCGTACAACAAAACGCTGTCTTCGCTCAAGGCTTCGCGGCGAGCCGCCTCCGCCATTTGCCGCAAAAAAGACAAACGCTCTTTTGGCGTATTGCGGAACAAATTGTCGTAAAACCGCCCATGATGGAACACCGTCTGCTCGACAAAGGCGGCGGCGTAATCGGCAAAAATATTCTTTTCGTCGCAAAATTGCCAAAAGCGGGCGCACTCTTTGTAGGCAAACACGTCGTACTCGATACGGTGAATTATACGGCTCAGTTCCTTTCGCGTGTCCGGGTCGTACATGGATTTTAACAAGGACAATTCGGGCATTGACCGCGCCGCTCGCACAAGATAAAACTCGGCGTTTAAGTCGTCCCCCACGTTGTCAAACCCCGCCAAGGCCAATTTTTCCGCCCGCCCTTTTTCGTCGCGGCGAAATTGAGGGCGAATTTTTACTTCCTTATAAAAAGAAGCGTACAAGAGCCGTTCAAATTCTTGGCGGGCATACAGCCTTGATACCACGTTGTAGTAATGACCTTCCATAATGTCCGCCAACACGGACCAATGGCGAATGTTCCGAAAGCTGGTGAGCCACGCTCCCGTGGGCTTTATGAACAGCCCGAACCCCGCTGCAATATCCTGGGGGTTGGCGGCTTTTTCAAGGGTAAGGTCGGAGATTATATAATCAAAATAATCATGGGGAAATGTGAGCGGCTTTTCGTAAATGTCAAGGGTGGCAAAGTTTATGCCCAAATTTTCGCACAGGGCAATTTCTTCGTCCTCCGGGTCGGCAAAGACGGCGTAAAGTTCCGCCCGGGGCAACATCTGCCGCAAATCTTGAAGATACGCTCCGCCTTCCACCGTCAAAACCGTGATTTTTGCATCGGTGGCGGTCAAGAAAGTCAAAAGCTCGGGTTTTATGTTTTCCATATCAAGCCTACACTTCGGGGTTTAACTCGCGGCCGTATTCTTTGACGAATATTTTTTGATAGCCCTTGTATTCTGCCGCCAATGGTTTTTCCTTGGGGCAGTGGATACACCAAAAGTCCTTTCGTTGGTTGGGTATCACCACGCGCCGGCCTCGCCGCCGAAACTCCATGCATTGGGACGTGTCGTAAAGATGCCAGCCGTCAAACAAATCCTCCCGCCATGGCACGTCGTACTGCGTGGCGATAAAAAGCCCGTCCACCGCTTCAACCTCCGCGCAGTCGCCCTCGGGTTCCATGCAGTGAGAATCCACCACGCTCTCCGGCTCGCAAGCGTGAAGCACCCGGCCGTAAGTGCGAAGTCCATCCCACCAAACGCCGCTTTTAGGCAGGGAGCGGCAACCTATAACCCCCACCGCGCCAATGGATTCGTCGGCAAAAAGTTTGACCAAATCCGCCGCAAGATTTTTGTTCACAATTAGGGTATCTTGATGCAAATAAACCTTATATTTTGCGTCGGACTGTTTCATTCCGCAGTTGTAGCCGCTTGTCATGGATTGGGCGTTGCGGATGGGGATATATTCGGCGGAAAAATTTTCGGGCAAGTTTAGGCTTTTAAGGTACAAAAGACACTCGTCGTACCAATCTTCGTCGTTGACGCAGGTAATAAATGCTATTTTATGAAAATCTTTCGCCGCCATTTTTCCCCGTCCTTTTGTCGATAATTTTTCACAAAGAAAATTTTACCACCATTCGCGGCTTTTGGCAAACTTAAAAAACTTCATTCCCGCCGCTCTTTCATAAAAATCAGTAGACAACGGGGGGTATTTAATTTATAATCCCAAGAGAGAAAGAATAATAAAGGAAAGGGGGATAAACATGACAATCGTTCGGGAAGGGTACGCTTTTATCGCGGCCGGGGCGGGTCTTACCGCTTTTTTGGGCTTTTTTGTCAGCCCCTACGGCGCGATTTTTGCCGGGGTGCTTACGCTTTACTTCGCCTATTTTTTCCGTAACCCCAAGCGCAATATCCCTGCCGACGAGGATGCTGTCCTCTCCCCCGCCGACGGCACGGTGCAGGATGTGTCCCGCGTGGAGCATGATGATTTTGTTGGGAGCGACGCGACAAAAGTCACGGTCTTTATGTCCGTGTTTGACGTACACGTCAACCGTAGCCCCATTGACGGCGAGATTAAATGTCAAAAGTACGTTTGCGGCGCATTTCGGCCGGCTTACAAGGATGAAGTGGGCTTTGACAACGAGCATCACTTGTTGGGCATAGAAAACGACCGCCTTCGTATCACGGTGACGCAAATTGCCGGAATTTTGGCGCGGCGCATCGTTTCATGGGTCACCATCGACGACAAACTGCAAAAAGGGGAACTATACGGCCTCATTCGTTTCGGGTCATGCGTAGAAATTGTGATGCCAAACTCCGTGGAGGTTCTGGTGAAGAAAGGTCAAAAAGTCACCGGCGGAGAAACAATTATCGGAAGGATTCGCGAATAATAAATGAAAAAAATTTTGCCTAATCTTTGTACTTCGTTAAATTTGGTTTTCGGTATGTGTTCGCTGTTATTTACCTTTAAGGGCGAACTTGTGATGGCCTCTTATTGTATTTTTTTTGCTCTTATAGCCGACGGGCTTGACGGACGAATTGCTCGTTTTTTCGGCGTGTCCAGCGAGCTTGGCAAGGAAATGGATTCTCTTTGCGACCTTGGGTCTTTCGGCATTGCGCCGGCTATTTTGGCCTATGAGTTTGCCTTGTCGGGGTTTGGTTTATTGGGGCAGGCCGTGGCCATACTTTTTGCCCTGTGCGGCATGGGGCGCTTGGCGCGGTTTAACGTCAACACATCCGTGGTGCATGGCTACTTCATGGGCTTGGCCATACCCGCCGGGGCGTGCGTTGTTGCCTCTACGGTGCTTCTTTTCGGCGCGGTGGATTTGCCCGTTGCCGAATACGGCTACGCCTACCCCGCTCTTATCGCCGCAGTGGCGTACCTTATGATTAGCAAAGTCCACTACCCGGACTTTAAGGGCGCGGGGGAAAAAATTTACCTCATCGCCAAAATCGCGGCGGGGCTTATTTTTGCCGTGACGGTGTTTTGGGGCAGGGACGCGATTTTTTACGCCATTCTTGCCGGAGTGTTTTGCGCCTATGCCATATTCGGTATAGTAAATTCCCTTTGCGCTTTGTTCGCCAAAGAGGACTGATATTTTGTTTTATTTTTCCTAAAAGATAAAACATACAATTTTTATGTAAACGATTAAGGAAGAACGAGAATGAATTATCCTTTTGACATAATAATGGTTCCCTTGCAAATAATCATCTTTATGTTTACGATTTACTTTTTTGTCATCGGTTTTTGCGGTATGTGGCGCAAGAAGGAAAACAAGATATTAACCCCCGAAAAGAAAATCGCCGTTATCGTGGCGGCGCACAACGAGGAGGCTGTTATCGGGCAGTTGGTGGAAAACCTTAACGCCCTTGACTACCCAAAGGAACTTTATGACATTTACGTTATCGCCGACAACTGCTCGGACAACACAGCCAAGGTTGCCGCCGACGCAGGGGCGATAGTCTGCAAGCGCACTCACCCCACCAAAAAAAGCAAGGGCTTTGCCCTTGAGTGGATGTTTGAAAAACTTTTTGCCATGGACAAAAAATACGATGCCGTGGCGATTTTTGACGCGGATAATCTTGTGCATCCCGCCTTTTTGAAGGAAATGAACAACCGCTTGATGAAGGGGGACAAAATAATTCAAGGGTACTTGGACGCAAAGAACCCCTATGATACATGGGTGGCGGGTACGTTTGCCATAGCCTTTTGGGTTATCGACCACATTTCCCACTTGGCAAAGACCAACATCGGTCTGTCGGCGGTGTTGGGCGGTACGGGTATGTGCATCACCACGGACGTTTTGCAAAAATACGGCTGGCGCGCCACTTGCCTCACGGAGGATATGGAGTTTACCATGAAATCCTTGGCGGAGGGCATAAAAACCACTTGGGCGCATGATGCCATAGTGTACGACGAAAAACCACTCACGTTCATGCAGTCGTGGAATCAGCGCAAACGTTGGGCGCAAGGGCAATTCGACGTTGCCCACCGATTTATCCCCAAGATGCTAAAAGAAGGCATTCGCCGCCGCGACATTCGCATTTTGGACGGTTGCATTTACCTTTTGCAACCTCACTTTTTGATGATTTCCACATTTTTCATTGTCATAAGCTACATTCAGCTTGCTTTTCCCCCGTTTTACACCAATATTTACCGCTTTATGCCCGGGGAACTTATGACCGCCATAATGCTTGGGCAGTACATTCTCCCCATGATAATCCTCATAAAAATTCGCGCTAAATTAAAGGCGTGGTTTTATATGCTCCTCTACCCTGTGTTTATTTACACATGGATACCGATAATATTCTTGGGCTTTATCCATCGTAACGAGCATGAGTGGAGTCACACCAAACACACCCGCGCCATGAGTTACGACGAACTGAAGGCGAAATGATGCACGCGGAAGTTTTAACAAAAATACAGGCTGAAGTGGCCGAATGGGAATACCTGCAAAGCCTCCCCACCGCAAAGGGAGGCTTTACGCTTAAAAAAACATTGCAAGAGGTTGAGGACAGGTATGAGATTTTTTCCTACGGCGACGAGGAGAAACATTTGGAGCTTGCCGCCTTTTATCATGAGGAAACCAACGAATATAAAGTACGGCTCGCTTATGGCCTTATGAAATTCGTGCGGACGGAGTTCATAAGCCGCAATTTGCCCGACTTCACCGAGCGTATAACGGAACATTTTGACGCTACCCTGCGGGAAATGACGGAAGGAAGCTCCGTAAGCCCGCTTTTGGCGCAAAAGGAACTTAATAAGTGGGATTATCCCCTGCCCGAAAGCGCGGAGGGGTTCGCTCTTTTTTGCCGCCCCGATAAGCCCTTTGCCCTTGCCAACGATTCCTATCTCATTTTTGAGTATGCGGATTTTAAGGCAAACAGCGGGTTTGACCTTTTCTATAACATATTGCGGGACGAATTTTTCGGCGAATCGCGAATACGGGGGTTGTCGGTGGTGACCTATGACTTTGATGCGCGGGATTTGGCGCACCTGTCGGAAAAGCTAAATTTGCATTTAACAAAATATTTGCAAGACATACGAAATCAAACTATTTCCGTTACTGTTCACAGCTAAGCAAGTAACCTCTCCGCCGCTTCGCGGCATCTCTCCTTAAAGGGGAGGCGGCAGCCCGTAGGGCTGACGGAGGGGGTTCGGGTCTACAAGTGAATAGTAACCTATTTCTCGTTAAAATTTTAGGGAAAATAAAAAATGTTATTGACAAATGCAACAACTCCATTGTATAATCCGCAGTGTGGGATGGATTTGTGCAAGGGGTTAAAGTTTGATTATTTTTG
>CAJOQC010000045.1 GCA_905236785.1 uncultured Selenomonadaceae bacterium | reverse complement strand
GTCGGCTACGCCGACACCCTCCTCCAAGAGGAGGGCTGATTTAAGCCTCCCTCTTGGAGGGAGGTGGCAGCCCGCAGGGCTGACGGAAGGAGTTTTTAGAGATGCCCTAAAGAGTAATTTCAATGCCAAAATTTAATTTTCTGCGCCTGTGTCACGACAACACCAATGGTCATAAGGACACAGCCGAATATTTCTTTGCCGCTCATAACTTCTCCCAAGAGCAGCCAACCCGCCAACGCGCCGAAAATCGACTCAAAACTCATGATTATGGCGGCGGGGGCAGGTTCGGCGTACCTTTGCCCGATTATTTGCAGGGTGAAAGCAACGCCGGCGGACATCACGCCGCCGTAGAAAATGGCAACCCAAGCCCCGGCTACAGCCGCCGCATCCGGCGTTTCAAAAACGAAGGCGGCAACTGTGCTGAGGATGGCGCAGACGGATATTTGCGCCGCGCTTAGTTCAATGGGGTCTACAAGGGCGGCGAACCGCCCGATGAAGAGAATTTGAAAGGTCCAAAAGAAAGCGCTGATTAAAACGATTAAATCCCCGACATTAAGGTTAATTTCGCCCTGCAGGGACAAAAAGTACAGCCCCGTGACAGCCAAAAACGCGCCCGCCCAGTTGTTCGGACGAATTTTGCTGCCCGACAGGGCGGCGCATATCGGCACAAGGACGATGTACAGGCAGGTGATAAAGGCCGTCTTCCCCGCCGTGGTGTATTGCAGGGCAATTTGCTGAAGGCTGGTGGCCACAAACATTATAAGCCCCGCTTGAAGCCCGCGCAGGCAGCCGCTTTTGTACGTCCCCTTTCGCCGCGCATCTTCCCGCGAGCCGCGAAAAAGATACAGCACCAAAAGAAGAGAGAACACGCCCAAAAAGTACCGCGCCCCCGCGTAGGTGAACGGGCCTAAGTTGTCCATGCCCACGGCCTGCGCCACAAAGGTTGTGCCCCAGATAAACGCCGCCAAAAACAGAGCTATATTGCCGCGCATATTGTTGCTCATGCCAAAGCCGCTCCCGCGTCCCCCGCCGCAAAACTGATCATTCGTCGGCGCACCCGTTGCATCATCATCATGTAACAGGCGAAGATGTTGGCGATAATCGAGCGGTTTTCGTTGGGCGCGGCATCTTCGGTTTCGCCGGAGAAAAATTCGCCGATTTCCTTTTGCGCCGCGTAATCGTCGTCGTCGTAAATATCAAGAAAAAGTTGCCGGGTTCTTTCGTAGCCTTGGCTGGTGTCGGTCTTTAGCGGCGACAAAAGCCGCAAATAGAGATTGGTTAGCCATTGCCCCCCTGCGCCCTGCTCGTTGTGAAAATATCGCTTAAAGTGTATGGAAACAATTTGCCCGGTGAGCAACATGGCATCGTCGGCGTGTTCGCCGTCAAAAATTTCGCAGCCGGCGCGTTTTAGGTCGGCGGCAATCTTTTCGTAAGCCTCAAGCCGCTTTTCCCACACGGTAGAAAGGAGCTTTCGGCAAAATCTTAACCACTGCTTTTCGTTCATAAATCTTTCCGTCCGTTATTCTTCGTCGCCGACTTCGGCATCTGCGTCGCCTTTGTCGCCGGCTTTTTTCTTTGTCTTGCTGCCGCCGCCCCGCAGTTTGGCTAATTTTTCGGGGTCTTTTATGGCTTCTTTGATTTTTTCTTCAATCTCCGCTCGCATATTTTCGTCGTTGTCGATGGTGACGCGGGCGTTGTCGCGCCCCTGCCCCAAACGCGTCGAACCGTAGGAATACCATGCGCCGCTTTTTTCGATGATGTCCAAGGCGGCGGCGGTGTCGATAAGGGCGGCGGTTTTAGACACGCCCTCGCCGTACATTATGTCAAATTCCGCCTGTCTAAAGGGCGGCGCGACTTTGTTTTTCACCACTTTTACCCTTACGCGGTTGCCGATAACGTCGGAGTTTTGTTTCACAGTGTCGAACTTTCGCACTTCCATGCGCACGGAGGAATAGAATTTTAGGGCGCGGCCGCCGGTTGTTACCTCCGGGTTGCCGTACATAACCCCCACTTTTTCCCGCACTTGGTTAATGAAGATGACCACGGCGCGGCTTTTGCCTATGGCCGCCGTCAGTTTTCGCATGGCTTGGCTCATAAGGCGGGCGTGAAGACCAACGTGGGACGCGCCCATGTCTCCTTCAATCTCCGCTTTCGGCACAAGAGCAGCCACGGAGTCGATGACCACAATGTCAATGGCACCGCTGTTCACCAAAGCGTCCACGATGTCAAGAGCCTGTTCGCCGGTGTCGGGTTGGGAGACGAGCAAATCGTCGATGTTTACGCCAAGTTTTTGCGCGTACAGGGGGTCTAAGGCGTGTTCCGCGTCGATAAAGGCAGCGATGCCGCCGTTTCGTTGGGTTTCGGCGATGATGTGGAGGGTGACGGTGGTTTTGCCCGAAGATTCGGGGCCGTATATTTCGATAATACGCCCCCGCGGCACGCCGCCAACGCCGAGGGCAATATCAAGGGGCATTATGCCCGTGGATATTGTTTCCACATTCATGGACGAGGCTGCTTCGCCCATACGCATAAGCGAGCCTTTGCCGAAATCTTTTTCTATTTTTTTTATGACCGCCTCCACAGCGGCGCGTTTATCGTCTTTTTCGTTGTTTTTTTCCTTGTCTTGTTCGTTGTCCATAGTAACCTCCTATACATTTACTTATGGGCATCTATAAAAACTCGCTTTTATACCTCGTCCCGTCGGCTATGCCGACACACTCATCAAAGAGGAGGGCTTTTCCTCCCGAAGGAAGGTGGCAGCCCGCAGGGTTGACGGAGGAAGTTTTTAAAGGTTGCCATAAGGCAATTTTAGCATATAGAGAAAAGTTGAACAAATAAAATTTTTCTGATTTTCAAAAAAATATAGGAAGCACTGCATAAATGAGTTCGCGTCATTGTTGAGGCTCTTCCCCAAGAGGGGAGCTTAAAGAAATAAGTTTTTTGCCCCCTCTTGGGGAGGTGGCAGCCCGTAGGGCTGACGGAGGGGTTCGGGGCTGCCCAATAATAGTAACACCTTTTTTTCCGACGGGCAGGATTTTTTTTGTCTTGCGGCGAACTTATGCACAGTTATGTGCTATAATAACGGATATGTTTTGACGAATACAAAACTTTCTTATACAATATGCAAATGAACGGAGAAATGCCATGGGAAAGTTACTTTTTGCGGCAATAATCGCGCCCCTTTTAATTGTCTTCGCGGCGGCAAACGCCAACGCGGCGCAGCCACCCGTTGCCATAAACGGATTTTCCTCCGAGTATGTGTCAAATACCGTGACGGAGAACCATCTAAACCTCCTCAGAACCACGCGCACGGATATTATTGCGGGCGATTATGTAAAGAACAATCACCCTGCGCTGGCGGCGGCTATTGACAAATACATGGCGGATGAGGCCGTTCGCGCTGCCAAGGAGCAAAAGGATATGGTAGAAGCGGCCAAAGAGCAACATAGGCAAAACCCCCAATATTTTTACGGGTATTCTTTTGATAACCGGGTGACGGTGAACCGCGCCGACACAGTTGCTTTTTCCATGCTTGTCATGTGCGGTTCGTACACCGGCGGCGCGCATGGTATGTACGGCATATTGCCGGAAAACTACGACACGGCCACGGGGAAAAAACTTGCCTTGGGCGATGTCTTTGCCGACAAGAAACTTTTGGCCGACACGCTGACGGAGCGGATCGTGGAAAAATACGGCGACGGGCTTTTTGAAAACCCCGCCGAAAGAATCGCCGAAGCCATAGAAAAAAATTATACGGGCTGGTCTTTGGATTATGACGGCGCAACCTTTTATTTTAACCCTTACCACTTAGCCCCTTATGCGGCGGGGGTGCTTCGCGCCAAGGTTTTCTTCGACTTCGACAAAAATCTGTTTAAGGAAAAATACGCCGCTGCCCCCCACAAATACGCCTACGCTTTCGGCGAAGAAACCGTCCTTTCGCTAAAGGGGCAAATGACCCATGTGAATGTCACGACGTATAAGGGCGAGTGCCGCGTGAAAGTGGGCGACGGGGAGTTTAGCGCCCCCGGCGATTACGAAGACGGGCGCGGAATATTCATAAAAAGCGGCGACAAGTATTTTCTGTGGGTGGATGCGCTAAACGGCGGGACGAAAGCGCGGGAGATATTGGTCTACGACATAACGAAGGGCATAACCCCAAGGGGAGTGCTTAAACGGACATTCCTCGACCCGCAAGGGGATGAGGAGCGGCAAAAACAAATTTGGCTCACCAACCCCGACGGGTTTACGATATACAAGAACGTCCCGCGCCCCGGCGAAACGCCCACGGATATAGGCAGTGTCGGCGAGGACGGCAAGTTGGTTTTCGGTTGATGATTTTTAGGATAGGAGAATTTAATCATGTCAATGGCGGAGAGTTTGGCGGTGGCGGCGTTCGCGGCGGTTATCACGGCGGCGGGGACGGCCTACGGCACGGCTTATTTTTTGAAAAGCGGCGAAGCGGTGAAAAAGGCTTTGGCCGAACAGGAAGAACGGGCAAAACTTGCCAAAGCGTTACATTCCGAAATCAGCGCATTTATGGAAATTTACAAAAGTATGCAGCTTGACGAAAAAGTAGAGCCGAACGCGGAGCGAAAAGCCATGCTCCTGCGGAAAGACTACACGGCGGTGTACGAGAGCCACTCGGACAAAATCGGCATATTAAACGAAAGCGACATACCGAACATTATTTCCCTCTACACCTACATAAAAGCCTTGGCGGATGCCCTAAGCTACCTTGACGAACAATGGGACAGCTTTTTGGCCTACGCGGCGACCGCCGCCGAGGACGAGGATTTGTCTTTGAGCAGTCAGTTTGCCGACGTAAAGGCGGCGCACAACGCGGCGCGGGTGTATCAAGAAAAAGTCGAGATAATGCAAAAGCACGTCTTGGACCGCCTTGAAAAATACGCCTTGCCCGTGCCGGTGCCGGTGAGCGCATGAGACGAGTGAGCAAACGCCGAATCCAAAGAACGGAAAGGATTGGGTGTTGGATATGTGCAAGATTATTGAAGGGCATCTCTAAAAACTCACTTTATACCTCCTCCCGTCGGCTACGCCGACACCCTCTTCCTCCGATATGAGGGGTCTGATTTTAAGCCTCCCCTGAAAGGGGAGGTGGTAGCCCGCAGGGCTGACGGAGGGGTTTTTAGAGGTTACTTGAAGAAATAAAGCGAGAAGCTATTGAAGAAGCTATTGAGGAAACAAACCGGGAAGCGAAAAAAGCTATATCGGAAACTTCGGCAAATAACATTCGCAATTTGATGGAGACAATGAAATTGACGGCTGAGCAGGCCATGGACGCGCTCAAAATACCCGTTGAAGAACAAAAACAATATTTGGCTTTAATATAAGGAGGCAGACAAATGGGGCTTATCAAAGCGGCCGCCGGAGCGGTGGGCGGCGTGTTGGCGGATATGTGGAAGGACTTTTTTATCTGCGAGAGTATGCCCGCCGACGTGTTGGTGACTAAAGGGCAAAAACGCGCAGGCAAACGTAGCTCAAACACGAGCGGCGAGGACAACATCATCACCGACGGCTCGGTGGTGGCCGTCGCCGAAGGCCAGTGCATGATAATAATGGAGCAGGGGCAGGCGGTGGATATTTGCGCCGAACCGGGGGAATACACCTACGACAAGTCAAGCGAACCTTCGATTTTCGGCGGGGATCTTGCCAACGATTTGGCGGCGGTGTTTTCGCAAATCGGGCGGCGGTTCACCTTCGGCGGCGACACCGGCAAAGACCAGCGGGTGTACTTTGTGAACACCAAGGAAATCATGGGCAACAAATACGGCACGCCAAGCCCTGTGCCGTTTAAGCTCGAAGAAAAGAACCTTGGCATCAGCCAATGGATAAATATTCGCTGTTTCGGCGAGTACAGCTATCGCATAGCAAACCCTCTCTTGTTCTTCAAAAACGTGTGCGGCAACGTGAGCGACACCTACAAGCGGGACGCCATCGACGGGCAGTTAAAAACGGAGCTTATGACCGCCCTTCAGCCCACCTTTGCCAAAATTTCGGCCATGGGCATAAGCTACGACGAACTCCCCGCCCACTCCTACGACATCGCCGAAACATTAAACGGCGTTTTGAGCAAAAAATGGCGGGAGTTGCGGGGCATTGAAATTGTGTCTTTCGGCGTGTCCAGCGTCAACGTAAGCGACGAGGACAAAGAGGTGTTAAAGCGCATCCAGACCATGCAAACGGATCGCGCTCTCATGAACCCCACCATGGCGGCGGCGCATACCGTGGGCGCAAGCGCGGAGGCCATGAAGATAGCGGCGGGCAACACCGGCGGCATGGGCGCGGCCATGGGCTTTATGGGCATGAACATGGCCTCAAACGCCGGACTTCCCAACGCCGCAAATCTTTTCGCCATGGGGGCGCAGCAGCAGCCCGCCCCGTCGCCGCAACAACCCGCCGCCCCAAGCGGTTGGACTTGCGAATGCGGGCATGGCGGCAACACGGGGAAATTTTGCGCCGAATGTGGCAAACCGCGCCCTGCGGGGGAGTGGACCTGCGAGTGCGGCGCAAAGAACAGCGGCAAGTTTTGCCAAAACTGCGGCAAGCCGCGCCCGGCAGGGGAGTGGATTTGCCAGTGCGGCGCGAAAAACAGCGGCAAGTTCTGCCAAAACTGCGGCAAACCGCGGCCGTAAAATTCGAGGTAAATTATGTCGGAAACCGTAAGTTACAAATGCCCTCACTGCACCGCGCCCCTTACTTTTAAGCCGGGCGCGGACAATGTTGTTTGCGATTATTGCGGCGATGAGTTTGCGATAAAAACCATCGTGGAGCTTTTCGCCCGACAGGAAGAGGCCGCCGCCAAGGAACGGCAGGCCAAGGAACAAAAATGGGACACGGAGGCGGCGGGGGGCGAATGGTCCGCCGAGGAAGCCACGAGCCTTCGCGCCTTTGCTTGCTCGGCCTGCGGCGCGGAGATTGTTTGCGACGAGAACACCATGGCCACGGAATGTTGCTATTGCGGCAACCCCACCATGTTGCCCGCCCGTTTTGACGGATTGTTAAAACCCGACCTCATTATTCCCTTCCAAAAGACCAAAGAGGAGGCCGTGGCCGCGCTGAAAGAATTTTATAAGGGGAAATATCTTTTGCCATCGTCTTTCACCCGGGAAAACCGGGTGGAGGCCATTCAGCCCATGTATGTCCCCTTTTGGCTCTTTGACGCGCAGGTGGAGGCGGACGCCGTTTTTCGGGCGGAGAAAGTGCGCCGCTACAAGCGGGGCAAGGACGAAGTCGTGGAAACAAAATACTACAGTTGCCACCGCGTCGGGCGGATGCGATTTCGGAAAATCCCCGCCGACGGTAGCCGCAAAATGGACGATGCGTATATGGACAGCATCGAACCCTTTGACTACGACGGCCTTGTTCCCTTTTCCTCGGCGTACTTGGCGGGCTTTCTGGCGGACAAGTACGATGTCACCGCCGAAGAGTGCGCCGCTCGCGCCGACACCCGCATGGAAAACACCGCCTTTGCCGAATTGCAACGGCGAGTGCCGGGCTACGACTATGTGCGCCGCGAATCGGGTAGCGTGGTGAAAGAGCAGGGGGATGTCGTTTATGCCATGGTGCCGGTGTGGATTTTGTCCACCAAGTACCGGGGCAAGGTCTACACCTTTATGATGAACGGGCAGACGGGCAAGGTGGTGGGGTCGCTGCCCTACGACAAAGGGAAGGCGATTTTGTATCCGGCGGCGGCGGCGTTGTTGTTGTGGCCGGTGTTCTTTTTCTTGATAATGTTTTTGGGAGAGAGCTAAAATGGAAGGATTGACGGAAAACATTTTCGGGGCTTTTGTGGGCGCGGTTATTGCGGGAATTGCCGTGAGGTCGTGGCTCATATCCATGATGAGCAACGTGGAGATTGCCGGCTCCGCCGCCGAGTATTTGGTGGAGGGCAGTCTTTCCATGATTTCCGAGAGCGATCAATATCTCTACACCGACACCCAAGTTCACAAGGGGAAATAATATGATAAAAGACAGCACACGGCAAAAGGCGGCGGATTTAACGGCGCGATACCCGGCTCTTGCCCCTTGCCGGGGGGATTTAGAGGCGGCGGTTGAAATTATTTGCGACGGCTACCGCAGGGGGGGCAAGCTCCTTATCTGCGGCAACGGCGGCAGCGCGGCGGATGCGGAGCATATTGTGGGGGAGTTGATGAAGGGCTTTTTGTTGCCGCGCAAATTGGGCGCGGATTTTGCGGCGAAGTTCCGCGAACATTGCCCCGATTGCGCCGATTATTTTATTGAGAATTTGCAAGGGGCGTTGCCGGCGGTGTCCTTGGTTGACGAAATTGCCCTAAACACCGCCTTTGCCAACGACCAAGCGGCGGACTTGTCCTTTGCCCAGCAGGTTTTGGGAATGGGCAAAGAGGGCGACGTTCTTTTGGGGATCAGCACCTCCGGCAATTCCAAAAACGTGATTTACGCGGTAAACTTGGCAAAGGCTTTGGGGCTTAAAACCATAGCCCTCACGGGGAAAAGCGGCGGCAAACTAAAAGCCGCGGCCGACGTAACCGTGGCCGCCCCCGCCGAGGAAACCTACAAAATCCAAGAGTATCATTTGCCCATATATCATATGCTTTGCATCGCCGTGGAAAACGAGTTTTTCGGCGAATAATACGACACTTCGATTAGAATTGGACAATTTTAATCGAAGTGTCGCAAGCTGACGATTGCGGGTATTTATAAAAACTCGCTTTTATACCTCCTCCCGTCGGCTACGCCGACACCCTCCTCCAAGAGGAGGGCTGATTTAAGCCTCCCTCTTGGAGG
>CAJOQC010000044.1 GCA_905236785.1 uncultured Selenomonadaceae bacterium | reverse complement strand
TTCATGCGAAATATGCCTAATCTTTTTGCGCCGTAAAAAACCGCCGCCGCTACCGCTATGACAATCATAATCGAAAACTGCGGACTGACCTCGGTGAGGGCGACTGCACTAAGCCCCAAGAACGCGCTTATGACGTACATAAGAAGCACGGCTTGCCGTTGCGTGAAACCCATATCAAGGAGACGATGATGTAAATGCCCCTTGTCAGGCTTAAATATGGGTACGCCGCCGCGATAACGACGCACAATGGCAAAAGTTGTGTCCATAATCGGCAATCCTAATGCCAAAACGGGCACAATAAGCGCAATCGTCGCCGCACATTTAACTGCGCCTATGACGGATATACCGGCGAGCATAAACCCCAAGAACATACTCCCGGAATCCCCCATAAAAATTTTGGCAGGGTTAAAATTGTAATACAAAAAACCGAAAGCCGCGCCTGCCAGCGCCGCCGTCAAAGTGGCCACAAGCAAAATATTTTCCTCCAAGGCCACCAAAAATATGGTAACGGAGGCTATTACGGCAACGCCTGCCGCCAAACCATCCAAGCCGTCGATGAGGTTTACCGTGTTGGTAAGACCGACTACCCAAAAAATCGTGGCGGGTATGGCCAAATATTCAAGATAAAGATAATCGCCAAAGGGGTCGGTAATAAAATCTATTCGTATGTCAAAAGCGATTACCATAACGGCAGCCGCCAAAATCTGCCCCAACAATTTCACTTTGGCCGGCAAATTCTTGTAGTCGTCCACTATACCGATCAACACGATGAGAGAGCCGCCCGTCAGAAGCCCCGCAAGCTCAAAGGCCGTTTCATAAGAAAATTCGGTGAGCTTCGTCACTGCCAAAACCGCAACCATAAAAGCGGCGTAAATACCGATGCCGCCAATGCGCGGTATTGGTTTTTTGTGAACTTTGCGGGCATCGGGGGCATCCATAGCTCCCGTTTTAGCAGCCAAAAAAATAACGCAGGGCGTAAGAAGCAACGCCATGGCCGTGGCAATTAAAAAAGCCAACATATATTCGGGCATAAACACTCTTCCTTTTTATACTACTCTCCGTTAAAATGAGACAGCCTTTGAGCCGTAGGCTCAAAAATAAAGTATGTAAGCGCAACGGCATTATGTTCAATACCGCCCATTCTACAACAGACGCCCTGCCATGTCAAGAAACAGCAACAAAGCGCGTAATCATCAAGGGCATAAAAAACTCCCCTTTCGGGGAGTTTTTTATGCCCTTTTATTATTTTATTCTTTACGCAGGGAAAAATAAGCCGACTTCATAAGCTCCTGCATATCCTCGGAGGGCAACTGCGGGGTATTCTTCGGCATGGCGTAAACCGTGTTGTTGTCGGTGTACGTGTCGTTGTACGCGGCAGGTTCGCGAGGGGGGTGTTCCCGTTTATCTTCGTTAATGCCGCCGTCGCTATGTACTTGCTCGCTTTCGACTTTCGGCGCGATGGTGGCGGCGGTTTCGACCTGTTCTTCTTTAACGGGCGGTTCTTCTTTGATAAAATTTGCCTCTTCATTCTCCGTTGTCGCAGGCGGGCTTGACGGCACATTACCGCCTGTTGCGTCGTCGCGGTTCTCGCCGGCGGCGGGGAAGTTTTGCGCGTTTTTAAGCGGCGTGTCGGCGTTATCGTTGCGGTTTATAGTGGGAGTGTAGACATCCGCCGAAGGTTTTTCAAAATAGGCGGGCAAACTCCAAACGCCGAAGGCGGCGGCTGCCGCAAAGGCTACGGACAAAAGTTTTATTGCCGCGCCCTGCGGGGAAAATTTGCGCGGCTTTTTTGTTTCTTCTGCCCGTTGCAGCTCGGCCTTGGCCAAAATTATTTTAAGTTCGCTTTTAACGTCGTCCTTTCGTTCAAGGGAGTGTTCGGCTTGACCCAACCATTCCCTGGCGGCGCGAACGTGCTTTTTCAAATTGTCGCGCTTGTCTTTCACCTTTTCGCCTCCCCTTTTGCGATTTATAATATATTGTTACAATCCTGTTTTACATTTGATAATTCGCACGTCAAAACAGGCGATAAACGGCTGTTATAACCGTTTATCGCCTGTTTATTGCGGTTTTTCTCCGCGTATTGTCCTATACTGCCCACGGCCAAAAAATATTTTTGCCGATTATCAAAAGTGTGTTATTGCCAGTAATGCATAAACTTGGCGAGCATCCCCCGTATACGCCTGATACCTTTTTTTTGCAGGCGGTAAATGTGGGACGCGCTGACTTCCATATCCTTGGCCACGGCGTTTACTTCGCGGCTTTGAAGATAAATATCTTCAAGAACAATCCGCTCCTTGGCGGGCAAACGCAACAGTGCCGCCCGCAGTTTTTCGGCTATTTCATGACTTTCCGCCGTTTCGGCAACAGAGGGGGCGGTGTCCGCCAAACATTCGGCGAGGCAACAGCCATCGTCGGTCACTTCGTCAATGCAGGGCAAAGGCGCTTTTGTTTCCTTGGCAAGGAAATTTATCATGCGCCCGCGAATACGATGCATGGCGTATAAGCTAAAAGCCGCGCCCATGGTATAATCGTAGCCTTCCGCCGCTTCGATAAGCCCCACTGTGCCTTCTTGCACAATATCCATTACGTTGTCATTGTGCAAAAAACGCATGGCTTCGCGGAAAACAAGGGGTTGATAGGACTCGATTAACTTTTGCCGCGCCGCAAAATCATCCTCTTCCTTAAATTTGCGCCATAACTGTTGTTCTTCGTCGCGCCCCAACACTTTGATGTCCTTAATTTCGTTTAAGTAATCCTTTATATCCAAAAGCCCCTCGCCTCCCTTCTGTCGTCGCGTCCGTTTTATTTTAACAGGTTTTCCATTCTCTCCACGGGCTTTGTCAAATCGCTGTGCCCTGCCAAACTTTCGATTTTTTTGCCGTCAAGCAGGAACTCCACCGCCTTTACTTCCTTAAATTCCGTGAGTGTGTTGACGATAGAGCCGATTAACATTTCTTCGCCAGTTGAGCCGCCTACAAAATGTTTTTTGAGGTCGGCGGAAAAATCCAACGTGACAACGCCGTTGTTGAAGACTGCGCTGTTGAGTTTGGCTTGACGGGGGATAATCGGGAAAATATTTTTGTTGTCGCCCCCGGTCATTAACGCCTCCACTGCTGCGCGGTATTTGTCCTTTTCGTTGGATATTGTTTTCTTGGTGACGGCAATCAATTTAGTGCCGTCATCGTTGGGGTAATAAAGGGTTAAATTGTATTCTTTTTTCTCTTGCGTGTTCTTGCCAGCCGTTGTATCCGGCTTATCCTTGTTGTCGTCCGGCTTTTGCTGAACAACGGGGGGCTTTTTGTCGGGGGATGCGTTGGGCTGTTGTCCGTCGCAACCGCTCATAAGCAGAAGGGCAAAAACCCCCATAACCGAACAAATATATTTTACAGGCGCAATTATCCTCATTGCCTGTTACCTCCCCGTCAAAAATTTACTTATCGCCTTGGCGATAGCATCCGCCAACCGCGATTGAAAATAGTCGTCGTTTAACATTGCCTCTTCGTGGGGGTTGGTGATAAAAGCCAACTCAACCAAAGACGAAGGAACGGTAGTATGCTTTAAGACGTAAAAATTCGCCGTTTTCACGCCGCGGTCGGCCAATCCGCCAAGGTTTAGCATTTCGCGTTGAATGTTGCCGGCCAAACGCGCCCCGTCGCCGCTGCTGCCGAAATAATATGTTTCCGTGCCGTAGGTTGACGGGTTGGTGAAAGCGTTGCAATGGATGCTCACAAAGGCCGCCGCCGAAGGATTTCTAAGTTGCACATTTACCCGCGCTTGCAATTCTTGGCTTGCCGTCGCGTCGGGGCTATGCACGTCGCGGTCGTTTTCGCGGGTCATCACGGCTTTTATGCCGTAGTTTTTCGCCAAAGATGCCTTAACTTTTTTGGACACGGCAAGGCAAACGGATTTTTCCGTACTGCCCGACGCGCCTATGGCTCCCGTGTCGCTGCCGCCATGGCCGGGGTCGATAATCACCGTGCGCCCTTTGGCATCAACCGTTCCCTCGTCGCCTCCCGCTCGCGGTTGTTTAATGTCGATTATGACGCGGCAGGGCTTTTTGTTTTTCGCGTCGGCGGGAAGCGTGTAAACTTTGTAACTGCTCCTTAGCACCTGCCCCGTCATGTCAACGGTGACTACGCTCCTTTGGTTCGACGGTTCTTCAAAGTGAATCATTTTTACCAAAGGGCTTTTGGGGTTAATTTGTTCTTTAACTTTGCCCAAGCGTGTTCCGCTTAGGTTTACTATAACCTGTTTTTTAAGATACGGCTTTGTCGATACGGTATATTTAACTTTGTCACTCTCCATGCCAAGTTCGATGCGCAAAACGTCGCGCCCCGCCTCGTTGACGGTTTCGGTGCGGACATACTCGATTTTATTGTCTGTCTTTGCCGAGCATTGGGGCAAAAACAGAAACATCATCAAAAAAATCGACAAGACAGCAAAAACATGTCGCCAAACATTTTCTTTAACAATGTAAACCGAAGTCAATTTCAATCATTACCTTTCGTACTTTGCCAAAGGGACAAAAGCTCGTCGGCAGCGTCGCTTTCCGCCGCTTCGTCCCTTTTTATGTCAATCGCGATATAGTCGCCTTCGCCCAAATCCTTGGGCAAATATTCCATAGGAAAGTTTAGTTTTTGATAATCATCTCCCAAAAGTATAACCGCTTTGTCTTCTTCAATACGATCTATGTATCCTTTAATCATTTTATCGGTTCCTCACTTTTCGGCGGCTATTTCGTAAGTTTTGCCGTCGCTAATTATGGTCACCGTTCCGTCGGTGTCCGTTCGATAGGTTTTTATGCCCCGCGAATCGTATTTTTTAAGCGTCACGGCGTGGGGGTGTCCGTAATCGTTGCCTGCGCCCAAGGAAATAACCGCCGCTTCGGGGGCTACCTTGTCCAAAAACTCCGGTGACGACGACGTTTTACTGCCGTGGTGGGGCGATTTTAAGATATTTGACCGCAACTTGTCGCCGTATTTTTTCACCAGGCCAATCTCGATTTCCTTTTCGGCATCTCCCATCAAAAGCATGGTAAAGTCGCCGAAGGTAAGTAGCCCCACAATGGACTCCATATTGAAATTATGTTTTGGTTTTGGCGTGCTTTTGTCGGTTTTTTTGTTTTTTAAGTAAGTCTGAAATTCGTTGTTCCACGCGCTTACCGATTTTTCGTCGGGGCTTATGACGCTGAATGTCGCGCCGCCGCCAAAGGACAAAGTGTCGCCGGCTTTAAGGGTCTGCCGCGTCAAATTCCTCTTTTTCAGCTCGCGCAAATACGAAAGATAAATCGGCTGGTCGCGCATTATGTCGTTGTCGTAAACGGCCTTCACGTCGTAGTTTTTTAGCAGTAAATCCATGCCGCCGATATGGTCGGCGTGGGGGTGCGTCAAAATTACTTTGTCAATGACGGAAACTCCGGCTTTTTCTAATTCCCGCCGCAACTTGTCCCGCTCGTCAATGTCGCTTGCGTCTATAAGAACGGTTTCTTCGGCGGTCTTAATCAAAATCGCATCCCCCTGCCCCACGTCAAGGACTTTTACGGTAAGCGTGCCTTGCGCGGGAGTTTCAGTCGAAATCCCGGCAGGGTTTCCCGTTGGTGTCGCGTTGTCGGCGTTTTTTTGCGCCGCGCCGCAACCCGTCAGCGTAAACATTGACAGCATAAGGAACGCTAAAAATATTTTTTTCACAAACACTCAACCTTTCGCGTTGTCGTCGTTTTTCACAACAATCACTATCCGCAGAGCGAACAAAACCGCCCATATTGCAAAAGTCACCAAGTAGATGATGTTCACCGCGCTCAAGTTGTCAAAATCCACGGTTTTTAACAACCATACCGCCGCAACTGCTATAAGCCAATCGAAGGGATGCACGGCCTTAAAAATCTTCCCCGCCAAAATATCGCCTCCGTTTTCTTTGTTTGCTGTAACAACGCTTTCTCTTTTTCTTCACCTGTCCCAGCCGCTTGCTTCAACTTCCATGGCGGCGAAGGCTTCAATCTTTTCGCGAAATGGTTCAACGTCGGTCTTTGCCGCCCGATAGTCGGTTTTTTCGCAAAAGCAGTTTTGCGCCGAGGCGTTAAATTCTTCAAGCATATCGAAGTATTCGCGCATGGCTTTGTCGTTGTCATGGTTAATTAAATCCCGCATTGCCCCAAGGCGAATTTCTTCGATGAGGAGATAACGAAGCTGACTGCGCCGCAAAAACCAACCTTCCCCGGCAGGCGGAGCTTCAACGGCAAAGGGCAATCCGTACACCGGGTCTTTTTTGCTCTCGCGCCAAAGTTCGTCCACATAGTCTAAGCAAAAGGGGCGGACAACAACCACGAAAAAAAACAGAAATACCGTCGATGTCAAAAAGGTAAAGGCGCGACGTGAAAATATATTTTGCTGAAGTTTATCATGCATATCGTTTTTTCTCACAACAGGCCGCCCTTTTCGACAAATTCTATTGCCGATTTTAACACAAATAAACTGCGATAGCAAATGACACCGAGAGATTATTAAAAAAATAACCCCCTGTTAAGGAGGTTATTTTTTGTGAAATTGCCAAAACAACTCAGTTTTCCGTCGCAAAAACAAACTCGTTGCCTTTAACGCCCAGTTTCACCCTGTCGCCTTCCTTCACCGCGCCTTTTATTATCTCGCGGCTTAACACGGTTTCTACCGTGTGGCTCAATAGCCGCCGCAAAGGACGCGCCCCAAAGTCCGGGTCAAAACCTTGGGCGGCCAATTTGCCAAGAACATCGTCGCTCCATGTAAGGGTGATTTTTATTTGTTTTTCCAAACGATTCTTTAAGTTGTTCAGCAAAATTTCTGCGATGCGTTTTACCTGCTCTTCGCTTAACGCCTTAAACACCACAATGTCGTCCACGCGGTTTAGAAATTCCGGGCGGAAATATTCTTTAAGCATATCCTTTACGGCGGCTTGCGCCTCGTCAAAGTTTTTGCTTAAAATTTCATGTGAACCAAGATTGCTGGTCATGATAATGACCGTGTTCTTAAAGTTCACTACCCGGCCTTTGCCGTCGGTGAGGCGGCCGTCGTCCAAGATTTGCAACAGCACGTTAAATACATCCCTATGCGCCTTTTCGATTTCGTCCAACAAAATGACGCTGTAGGGGCGGCGACGAACAGCCTCCGTCAGTTGCCCGCCTTCTTCGTAGCCCACATACCCCGGAGGCGCGCCGATAAGCCGCGCCACGGAATGTTTTTCCATGTATTCGCTCATGTCAATGCGAATCATGCTCTTTTCATCGTCGAACAATGCTTCCGCCAAAGTCTTGGCAAGTTCTGTTTTGCCAACGCCGGTAGGCCCCAAGAAAATGAAGGAACCTATCGGGCGGTTGGGGTCTTTTAACCCCGCCCTTGCCCGCAAAATTGCTTCGCTTACGGCGTTTACGGCTTCGTCCTGCCCCACTACCCGCTCATGAAGCACGCCTTCAAGGTTTAGAAGTTTTTCTCGCTCGCCCATGTTAATCTTCGCCGTGGGTATGCCCGTCCAACGGCTCACAACACGGGCTATGTCCTCTTCGCCCACTTCTTCTTTCAGCAGTTGTTCCCCGTCGGCGCGGTTGGCGATGCGTTCCTCTTCGGCTTTTAATTCTTTTTGCAGGGCGGGCAAACGGCCGTATTTAAGTTCCGAAAGTTTATTAAGGTCGTAATTTCGTTCGGCGGTTTCCATTAAGCCGTTCACTGCGTCGATCTCTTTTTTTATCCTGCGTACTTGCTCAATGGATGCCTTTTCCGCGTCCCACTTTTCCTGCAAAATTTTTTCTTTGGCGGCAAGTTCCTTCTTTTCGGCGGCAAGACCCGCCAATTTTTCCTTGGCAGAGTCGTCGGTTTCCTTTTGCAAGGCTTGCTCCTCAATGGTGATTTGCATTATCCTGCGGCGCACTTCGTCAATGGGCGCGGGGCTTGATTCAATCTCCGTGCGAAGCCGCGCCGCCGCCTCGTCCACCAAGTCAATGGCCTTATCGGGCAAAAATCTGTCGGCAATATAACGGTCGGACAACACCGCCGCCGACACAAGAGCGGCATCGCGAATACGAACGCCATGATGCACTTCGTAACGTTCCTTAAGCCCGCGTAAAATACTGATTGTGTCCTCCACCGTGGGTTCGCCCACCATTACCGGCTGAAAACGCCGCTCAAGGGCACTGTCCTTTTCAATGTATTTGCGATATTCGTTTAGGGTTGTTGCGCCGATGCAACGAAGTTCGCCGCGAGCCAAAAGGGGCTTTAGTATGTTGCCGGCATCCATTGCTCCTTCTGCCGCTCCTGCGCCCACCACGGTATGCACTTCGTCGATGAAAAGAAGGATTTGTCCTTCGGATTTGGCGATTTCCGACAACACTGCCTTTAATCGTTCCTCAAATTCGCCGCGATATTTTGCGCCCGCCACCAACGAACCCATATCAAGGCTGTAAAGAGTTTTGTTCTTTAGGGACTCCGGCACGTCCCCCGCCACAATGCGCCGCGCCAAGCCTTCGGCTATTGCCGTTTTGCCGACGCCCGGTTCGCCGATAAGCACCGGGTTGTTTTTCGTGCGGCGGGACAAAATTTCGACGGTACGGCGAATTTCTTCTTCGCGGCCTATTACCGGGTCAAGTTTTCCTTCCCGCGCTGCCGCCGTGAGGTCGCGGCCGTATTTGGCAAGTGCCGCAAAATTTTCCTCCGGGTTGGCGGTGGTTACGTTTTGAGGGCGGTTCTTTTTTATCGCCGCCGCTATTTTGCTTTCCGTCAAGCCTTCCTCATGCAAAAGCGCCTTTACGTTTTCTTTGCCGTCTGCCGACAAGGCCAAAAGAAGATGCTCTGTGCTTATATAATCGTCCCGCATTTGCTTGGCAAGCTCTTCCGCTTTGGCAAGGACGCGCACCATGTCCATTCCCATGGTCAAGCGTTCCTGCCCCTTTACGGCGGGGATTTTAGCCAAAAGCGCGTCAGCTTTGTTGTCAATTCGTTTTGTATCTGCGCCGCAGTCGGCGAAAATTTTTGCCAACAACCCCTCCGCTTGCACTGTTAAGGCTTTTAGGACGTGTTCCGATGTAAATTCTTGATGATATTTAAGAGCGGCAGTTTGTTGCGCCGCTTGCAATATCGAAAGTGTACCGCTTGTATATTTGTCCTCTTTCATGGCCTGTTCCTCCCGTTTGATTTTTATATCAATCTGCAATTATCAAATTTTGTTTTGCAAACAAAAGGGAAAATTTCCCTGTCGCAAGTCCATTATAACGCAAAAAGTCAAAAAGTCAAAGAAAATATTTTTGCTTTTGTCGGCAAGAAACAGTTTGAATATTGCCGAGCCTTTTTTTATATGGTAAAATTCTGCCGTGAAATGTAACTTATTTATACTCGCGGTCAAGTATTCACGTTTTGGTAACTCTCATCGCTCGCGAGCATATTCCGAGTATAGGCAACCTCTAAAAACTCCCTCCGTCAGCCCTGCGGGCTGCCACCTCCCTCCAAGAGGGAGGCTTAAATCAGCCCTCCTCT
>CAJOQC010000043.1 GCA_905236785.1 uncultured Selenomonadaceae bacterium | reverse complement strand
TTTTCGGCAGTATATTTTGCGTTTTTCATTAAACTGCGGATGTTGCTGATAGCAGTTTCTTTTCGTCCTTCCTCTCGCCCTTCTTCTCGGCAAGCGGCATTTTCGGCGTCGCGGTTATATTCCATAAAGAAACATCATGAGGGCGATTACATTGTAGCAGAATTTGTCATGCTTTTCATATAAAAAACAAATGTTGCGGTTGCTGCTTGAGCAGTACACCACAACATTTATTTTTTATCAAAGAGCAGTCTTGTTCCTCTCGTCCATAAAGGCGACAAATTCATCGACAGGCATGGGTTTTGCGTTTAAGTACCCCTGCCCCAAATGGCAACCAAGTTCCAAAAGCAGGTTTTCCTGTTCCTTCGTTTCGATGCCTTCGCAAATTATTTGCATATTAAGCGTCTTGCCAAGCTGAATTATATTGCTCAAAATATCCCGCGAACGCAGGGAATTATCCGTGGCAATAAGAAGCGAACGATCGATTTTCATCACGTCCAAAGGCAAGAAACTAAGCATCGTAAAGGAAGAATACCCGGAGCCAAAGTCATCAACCGAAATGGAAAAACCCATTTCATGCAAAGCATTGACTATTTCCGTGGCGTTCTTTTGTTGCTCGCGCTGTTCCAAATCGCCAAAAACAGTCTCGGTAAGCTCCAGTTCGATTAACCCATTGGGTAAATCATACTTATCCACCAACGCCTGCATTTTATTCAAATAACCGTCCTCCGTAAGATGAAGCCGAGACTGATTTACGGATATGGGCACAACCTCCTTGCCTTCCGCGAGCCGCTGTTTTTGCAAGGAAAAGGCCTGCTCCAAAAGGCAATAGTCCACGGATAAAACAAAGCCGTTTGTTTCAAACAGGGGAATAAATTTTCCCGGCGGCATAAAACCCATATCCGGGCTTATCCACCGCACCAAAGCCTCCGCGCCTACAATGCGGCGGGTTTTGATGTCGTATTTTGGCTGATACCATGCATGGAACTCGCCTTTTTCCAAGGCTTTTTCCATGGAGCTTTCTATTTTCTGCCGCAAGCCTATTTGTTCTTCAAGTGCACCGTCAAAAAAGCGAACGTTTTCTTCACTGTCCCGCGCCGCCGCCCCCGCTCTGTCCACCGCTTGCATCAAATTGCCTTTAAGGGCGCAGATGCCGGCGTTGGTGGCAAGTTTGATTCGTGAATCCGGCGTTTCAATGTAGCTATATTTGTTGACGGCCTCGCCGACTACTTTCTTTATCTGCGTATCATTTTTGGCTCGGCAAATGGTAACAAGCTGCCCGGAATCAACCCCCGTGGCAATTAAAAGCACCCAATCCTTCCGCTCAAGAGCCGCAGCGATTCGCTTTATGTGATTTACAAGAACTTCGCGCCCGTATTCGACAACGGCGGACTTATTCTCTTCGGCAAAAAGCACGACGTAAAGTTCCTCGTTTAGTTTGTCCTCATATTTTTCGACGACGGCGGCGGCCTCCTTCTCAAGCCATGACAAATTGGGAAGAGCATAACGAAAATCCGTGTAGGCAATATGCTGAATTTCCGCCAAATGTTTTTTCTTCATGCTCTCTCTGTACCAAAATGCTCCCATTAAAGCAGCGGCAATAAGCGTCAAAATGCCAAAAGCCTGCAAAGGGTAATGATAAATGAAACTTTTGGCCGTCATGGCTCGGCTCGTGCCGTCGGTCGCGTTTAGCAGGTTTCTTATCCAGTCGGAGTCAAGGTGGTTTATCTCTTTGTTTAGTATCATCCACAGTTTATCATCCACATCTTTTCGCACACCAAGGCTGAGGCTGTCGGAAAAGAAACTCTCCGAGGCAGCCTCAAGATTATAAATGTCAATTTCCTCCAAAATGGCGTTCACTTCGGCGCGAGGGGCAAAAGCCAAATCAGCCTTGCCTTCGGACACGGCCGCGAAACATTCTTCGATGGTCTTAAAATAGACAAGCCTTTCTTTGGGATAGCGTTTTTCAATATGATTTTGCGTATAGAGGAAATTTTCGCAAACGGCGATTTTTGAATATTCGTCGGGCTTTTCGCCCCGCCGCCTGACGGATACATAAGACATATTGATATAAGGCTGAGTGGGGCTTATGTTGTGGTTGCTTGCCCAACTAAAATCACAAACCGCATCAAGAGCAAAATCCGCCTTCCCAAGGCGCAAAAGCTCCGCCCCTTCTTTAGGAGAATTTGTGGGCAAAATTTCAACTTCAATTTTAAGATCTTCGGCTATTCTTTTGGCTATATCGACAAGAGTACCGTGTATTTCCCCGCCCTCCGTCCAAGCCAAGGGCTTTTGCCACATGAAAATGACGGCGGTAATCTTCTCTTTTTCCTTCAGATACTCCCGTTCGTCGCGGTTAAGGATAAGCGGGAAACCATCGGAACGAATATATGTTTGATTAAGTCGGTCGCGAATATTAGGTTGATAAAGAAGTAGCTGATCCATGGCTAAGTTCAGCTTGTCCAGCAAATCCTTGCGGTCGGCGCGAACAAGGGCGCGATAACTCTGTCGGTCAAATAGGGATTGCGCGTTTTGCGATTGGCGAGGGTTTAGCATTGCATCAACATAGCCGTCAATTTTACCGCTTTTTAATGCTTCCACCATGTCATAATAAAGATCGAATTTTACTTCCTCATAGGTAAACCCTTCCCCTTCGGCAATGTGTGAAAAGCCGGGGGTCGGGCAGTTATGTGGCAACATACCGATTTTCATGTGAGGTTTTACGCCACCCGCGCCCACCACAAGTTCCATGGGGAAACGCCCCACCACATGGTCGGTGCGTGTCGAGTTTGGCACGGTCTTATAATAGCCGGGCATGGCGGGCAAAATATCAATTTCCCCGGAATTTAATTTTTCGCAACATTCTTTCCACGAAAAAATAGGCACATATTCAAAATTCCAATTCCCGTATTTGGCCAAGAACTCCATATACTCATAGCCATAACCTCTATAATGACCCGGACGATCTTCCTCAATAAAATTTGTGTTAGGTATATAACCAACCTTCAAGGTTTCGCCGGCGGCGTACACCGTCGCGGCGGAAAAACCCGACGCGCCGAAACAAATCGCCGATAAAGCGTATATAATTGCCGATTTTATTTTGGATTTTATCTTCATCCCAACCGTACCTTTCATAAAAAGAATTGCTGTACAGATAAATCATTTCGTCAATAATCGCAAAAATCCTTGAAAAAAAGCAAAATAATCTTCCGAAAACAAGTACAAAGATACCTCGTTCGTATAAAAAAGCGAACGAGGTATCTTATTACATAATCGGCTTACCCATAGTCAAAATTTCTTCGCGGTAAATTTCGGCCTTAGTTGCATCAATGCCGGCATTAAATTGTTCGTTAAGCACTTTTAATATCTCCGACGGCTTTATGCTGCCCTCGGCTTTTAATTTTATCGCCGCCCCGATTGTCAGCAAATTTCCCTCAATATCAACCTTAAGAGGCGCGGCCATATACTCCTTTATATCTTTGGTGCGGGTTTTCTTCGGCGTAATGCGCGTGAACACTGCCGTTTTTGCGGCGTTAAACGCCGATATGGCCGCCATGGTTTCGCTTATTGCGCCGATTGGGGGGACAATTATTTTATAAATTGCCGTGTCCGCCGTTTCCGTGAGGGATTTTCCGCGCTTGGGCAAAAGCCTCAAGGCGGAAACTTTCGCCCCCGTGGGCAATTTGTCGTTAAGCCGCGCCAAAACTTCCCGGGGCGGCAAATTCCCCCGCAAGGTGAAATCAAAATATTCGGCGCAGCTCATCACCCCCACGGACAACGCCGAGGCAAATGATATTTTCATGCGCGGATTAAACCCCGCTCCGTACACAGCCGGCAATTTTGCCCGGCGAATGGCTCGCTCAAACAACGACACATAGTCAAGGTGGGACAAATACGAAATTTCACTCGCCTTTTCCGCTTTGGCGCGATAAATCGACACGGTATCGTCGTTTTCGTTTTCCGTAGTTTTGTATGTTGCAACAGGGCTGTTGTCTTTGTCGGCAAAATCAACTACCTGCGCCGACAATGCAGGGCACACCCCGCATCCCGTGCAGACGTTGCGGCGACAATCATGGGTAAGTTCCCCTCTTGTTGCCTTTTCCCACTCGCGACGCAAAAATTCGCCGCTTACGCCGGGCGATGTGATGCTCCATGGCAAAGCGTCGGCAAAATCACGGTTTTGTTTTTGATGTTCGTCCAAGGCTATGCCACATTCGTCAAAGGCCGCAAGCCAAGTTTCAAAGCTGAATAAATCCGCCCAACCGTCAAACTTTGCCCCCCTTTTCCAAGCCGCAAATATAACCTTGGCAAGGCGGCGATCCCCCACAGCCAACGCGCCCTCGACAGCCGAAAGTTTTGCGTCATGCCAATTAAAAGTAATTGCGCGATTGGTCAAATACGAACGCAACAGCCGTTGCCGCCGTTCAAATTCTTCCGTGGGTATCTGCGCGAACCACTGAAAAGGCGTGTAGGGCTTAGGCACAAAACATGAAGCGGAAACCGTAACCTTTACGCCGCGACGCCCGGTAATTTCTTCGTACAATTTTACGACTTTATTCGCCAAATCGGCGATGCCCTTTATATCCTCGTCCCTTTCCGTGGGCAAACCGAGCATAAAATACAGTTTGACGGTTTTCCAACCCTTTTTGAAAGCCGCCGCGCAGGCGTTTAACAAATTTTCTTCGGTAACGCCTTTGTTTATCACGTCGCGCAGTCTTTGCGTCCCCGCCTCCGGAGCGAAGGTCAAGCCGCTCTTTCGCATTTTTTGCAGTTTGTCCGCAAGTTCCACGGCAAAGCTGTCAATTCTAAGGGAAGGCAAGGATAAATTTATTCTTTCGTCGGAAAATTGCGCCCGCAAATCGTCAATCAGTCGCGGCAAACAGGAATAATCCGCCGTAGACAACGAGGTCAGGGACATTTCGTCATAGCCTGTGGCATCGGCAAGAGTTCGGGCGGTTTTCAATAAATTTTCGCGGCTTCTTTCGCGCACCGGCCTATAGGTCATTCCCGCTTGACAAAAACGACAGCCGCGGGAGCAACCGCGAAACAATTCCAACATCATGCGATCGTGAACAATCCCCATATATGGCACAACGGCATAAGTGGCAGCGACGGTATTGTCAAAATCCTTGACTATTCGTTTTGTAACGGTCGTTGCGGCATTTTTGTCCGTCGGCTCAAGGCGCGTAAATTTGCCGTTTGCCTCGTAACGGGCTTCGTAAAAGGAAGGAACATAAACTCCCTTTAGCGCAAGCAACCGACGCAAAAATCCGCGCCGCCCATCAGGTTTGCCTTCCTCTTGCCACCCCACGAATGTATCGACAATTTCACCTATAACTTCTTCGCCTTCGCCGACTACAAAAAAATCGAAAAATTCGGCCACAGGTTCCACATTATATACGCAAGGGCCGCCCCCCACCACAAAAGGCGCGTCATCATCCCTGTCCTTTGCCCAAACCGGCACGTCGGCCAAGGAAAGCATATTAAGCACATTGGTGTAAATCATTTCGTATTGCAACGAAAAACCCCAAAGATCGAAATCCTTGACCTTCCTTTTGGTTTCAAGAGAAAAAAGCGGAATGTTTTCTTCCCGCATCATTTTTTCCATGTCTTTCCATGGAGCGTAACATCTTTCCACGTCGGTATCATCGCGCCTACGCAAAACTTCGTAAATTATCGCCAAGCCCAAATTGCTCATGCCGACTTCGTACACATCAGGCAAAGTGAGCAAAAAGGAGCATTTGGCGTCGTCTTTGTGTTTGGCCGCGTTCCACTCGCCGCCGGTGTAGCGCGTCGGTTTTTCCGCGCTGTTAAGTATTTCTTTCATTGTAGCCTCATAAAAAAGCGGCCGCCGCTTTTGGCGTGCCGCAACATTTTTTAGAGCATCTCTAAAAACTCTTTTTCAAATAGCACCCCTCCGGCGCTTCGCGCCACCTCCCCAAGAGGGGAGGCTTGGGATTCCTGCC
>CAJOQC010000042.1 GCA_905236785.1 uncultured Selenomonadaceae bacterium | reverse complement strand
ATCAGCCCTCCTCTTGGAGGAGGGTGTCGGCGTAGCCGACGGGAGGAGGTATAAAAGCGAGTTTTTAGAGATGCCCTCAAGTTCTTTCTTTCTCTTTTTCATTTTTGAAAAAGAAAAAGAGAAAGAAAGAGAAAAAGAAAAGAAGAAGTTTTTAGAGATTCCCTAATATTATTCTGCCGCCTTAAAATTATATACCGGCTTCATAATGTCGATAATGTCAGCGGTCTCGTAAATAACATCGATAATATCCTCAATAGATTTATACGCCATCGGTGCTTCGTCCAAGGTTTTACGGCTTATTGACGTAGTATAAATTCCCGCCATTGATTTTTTATAATCAATCATACTAAGTTGTTCCTTGGCCTGCATACGAGACATTATTCTGCCTGCGCCATGAGGGGCGGAGCAGTTCCATTCGGCGTTGCCCTTGCCGACGGCAAGAATACTGCCGTCCCGCATATTTATGGGGATAAGTATTTTTTCGTCTTTATGCGCGGCAATAGCGCCTTTTCGCAAAATCATTTCATCGGTATCAATGTAATTATGGACGGTATGGAAGCCGTCGCTCCCGGTTATTCCCGTCCGCTCTGTCAATATTTTGGCGATGTGTTCACGGTTGCGTCTGGCAAATTCTTGACACAGTTTTACGTCGTGAAGATACTTGTCTTTATACTCTCCGTAAACGTAGCATAAATCTTCGGGGATTACGGTTTGATGGCGATTTTTTTCAAGTTCCTTTAGACCCGCTTGAATTTCGTTTTGTCGTCCGGCTTTTTTGTATTCGCGTATCAAATTTTCCCGTTGTTCAATGTATGGGGCGCTGCCCACATTCAAATCCACGGCCAATTCTTGATAAATCTCCGCCACTTGTTTGCCGAGGTTGCGGCTGCCGGTGTGAATTATAAGATAGTATGTGCCGTTGCTCGCCCGGTCGATTTCTATAAAATGATTGCCACCCCCCAAAGTGCCGAGGCTGTTTTCAAGCCGAGATTTGTTTTGTAAGCTGTCATAGCAGCATAACTTTGTAAAATCAAATTCCTCTTGCTTTTCTTTCCAAACATTTCGCCCCGACGGCACAAAGTAAGCAGCCTTATCAAAACGCGGAAAATCAATGTCTTTTGCGTCTAAACGCAGAGTATACATTCCGCAGCCAATATCAACGCCGACAATGTTAGGAACGATTTTATCGGTAACGGTCATCGTTGTTCCTATAGTGCAACCCTTGCCGGCATGAACGTCGGGCATAATGCGAATTTTACTGCCGACTGTAAAATCATAATCGCACATACGGGCGATTTGAGCGCGAGCCTTTTCTTCGATTATTTTTGCGTAGGAAATGGCCGAAGCTTTTTTGCCGATAATTTTTTCCACAGTATTCATCTCCCAACCAAAACGACCCCGACGGTTAAAACCGTCAGAGCCGATAATTTGTCATTTTACTTTAAGATACTTTTCTTCCAATTTGGCAAGCGTGCCGTCCATGCGAAGTTCAGCCAAAACAAAATTTACATAATTTAATAACTCCTGATCGCCCTTTGCCATAAGTATTCCGCAGGAGTGACGGGTAAAGGGAGTTTTGATAAGCGGCGCCGCAAGACGGTTATCCTTTTCGATATAGCGGGCGGCTTCCACGGTTTCGGTAATCATTATGTCGGCTTTTCCCTCGGCAATTTGGCGAGGTATGTCGGCATTTTCTTTATGAACAATTAACTTCGCATTTTTTAAGTTGGCATGGGCAAATTTTTCGTTTGTGCCGCCGGGGTTAATCATAACGCGCACATTCGGTTTATCAATATCGGCAAGGCTCATAAACCGCCCCGCGTCCTCCCTGCGGCACAAAATCGTTTTGCCGAACACGCCCTCGCCGTAAGCGTCGGACATTGCCATGGTCTTGGCGCGGGCGTAGTTACGGGAAATGCCGCAAAGGGCAATATCAAATTTATCGTTTTGCGTATCGGCGGACAAGGTAGGCCATGTAGTCGGCACATAATCAATCTTCACGCCCAAGGAATCGGCGATAATTTGGGAAAGTTCCGCATCTATGCCTTCGTACTTCCCCGTAGCCGGATTAAGGTAGGACATGGGGATATAATCCCCAGTCGTGCCTATTCGTATTGTACCCCGCGCCGCTATATTCTCCAAATGCCCCGCTTCGACGGAAAAGGGCAACAAAATAATCGCCAAAACAACCAAAGGCAAAAATTTCTTAACATATTTAACCATAGTAAAATTATCTCCGTTTTGTTGTACGCAAACAATATGCAAAAATCTGAGTTATATCACGCCAATGCCTTTTCCCGGGCGCGTTTTTCTTCCGCCCAATTCCTAAAGGTAATCCACAAAGGCCCGGCTATGAATATGGATGAATAACACCCGCTGCCAAAGCCAACCAGCAAGGCAAAGGAAAAGTCCTTGGTGGTTTCGCCGCCGAAGAAATAAAGGGCAAAAGTAGTGAACAAAACCGTAAACACCGTATACAGCGAACGGGTCAGAGTTTGATAGATACTGCGGTTCACCAACTCGTTCACGTCGCCGCCGCGCCGAAAATGAAGTTTTAAGTTTTCGCGGATACGGTCAAAAATGACGATGGTGTCGTTAATCGAATAACCGACTATCGTCAAGAGGGCGGCCACAAAGGAGGAATCAATCTGCCGTTGCGTGAAGGAAAACACAGCCATAACAATCAAAATGTCATGGATTAACGCCAACACGGCGGCAATGCCGAAGCGGAACTCAAAACGATAAGCGACGTACATGATTATAAAAATCCATGAAATCGCCAAGGCCATGACTGCGTTTAATATAAGTTCCGAACCTATAACCGCCCCCACTTTTTCCTCTCGCAAAACTTGATATTCGCCGACATCGGCCTTAATGGATGCCATTACTTCTTTTCGTTCTTCTTCGCTTAAATCAATTGTACGAATCATCACCGACTCCGATTCGCCAACGTCGGAAGATTCGCCGGAAAGCTGAATAGTGCTGCCCTCAAGGTTATACGCTTTCAAACTGTCCCTAACTTGGCTTATGGTCACGGGTTCGTTAAAGCGCAGGTCGATTATTGTGCCACCGGTGAAGTCAATGCCGAAGTTAAAACCTTTGGCGAACATACAAATAATGCCCGGCACTATCACCAACAGCGAAATGGCAAACCACAGTTTTCTTTTACCCACTATGTCAAACTTTGGCATTTTTCGTCACCTCCCCAAGCATAAAACCGTTTGCTCCGTACCAACCCGGGCCTTTGAAAATATTGGCGTTAATAAGGAATTTAAGCATATACTGCGTAAGAGTGATAGCCGTGAGCATACTGAGCAACGTACCGATAAAGAGCGTCACGGCAAACCCTCTAATTGTGCCCGTGCCAAGGAAAAACAACACGGCGGCGGCAATAAGCGTCGTTACGTTTGAGTCAAAAATTGTAGTGAACGCTCGCTTAAAGCCCGCGTCCATGGAAAGACGCAAACTTTTCCCCAAGCGAAATTCTTCTTTGAAATGTTCAAAAATAAGCACGTTGGCATCAACCGCCATGCCGATGGTGAGGATTATGCCCGCCACTCCCGGCAAAGTCAGCGTCGCGTCAAATGTTTTTAGCACAAAGAGCAACAACAATGTGTACGCCATAAGCGCAATGTCGGCCACAAAACCGCAAACGCGATAGAAAAGCACCATAAAGATAAGCACCGCCCCTAAGCCCACCACAAAGGCAAATTGGCTCTTATCCTTCGAGTCCTGACCCAATGTCGGGCCTACGGTACGGGTTTCGATGATGTTCACCTTAACGGGCAATGCGCCGCTACGAAGAAGCACGGCAAGTTCCTGGGCTTCTTCCAAAGTTTTTTGCCCGGTGATTTCCGCTTTGCCGCCCATTATCGGTTCGCGGACGTTGGGGGCGGTCAGCACTTCGCCGTCAAGGGAAATTGCTATTGTGCGCCCCACGTTTTTTAGTGTAAGGTCAGCAAATTTTTGTGCGCCCTCGTCGGAAAATTCCAAGTTGACCACATTTTGACCGCTCTGTTGATTGGTGGCGGCCTGCGCGTCTTTTAAGTCCGTGCCGGTCATAACCGTGTTGCCCTCTTCGTCCTTAAATTCGAGCATGGCCGTTTTGCCGATTGTTTTTATGGCTGCGTCGGGATCTTTAATGCCGGGCAATTCGATGATGATGCGCCGCGAGCCTTCCCGCTGGATTATGGGTTCGGTAAGCCCCATTTCGTTGACGCGTTTTTCCATTACGCGCACCACGCGCCCCATTGCATCGTCGTTTACCTGCGCCTGCGGAGTATCCTCCGCCTCAAGGACAACATGAGTGCCGCCTTGAAGGTCAAGCCCCTGCCGAATGGAACTGGCCAAGGGCTGAACAAAAAAAGCGAAGGAGCCGACAATAACCACGATACATGAAAGAAGTTTGATAAAATTATCCTTTCTCATGTTTTTGCTCCTTTTAATACACATACGAACCGAATATTTTGCCGACGGGCGGCTTATCTTCGCCCTCCGTCACGACGGACAGAACCGCCGCCGCCATATCCGTGTTGGGTTCGTTTTTTTCCAGAAACACAAAATAATCCAAAATATTCTCGGCAATAAATGCAGTATCGGCAAAATCGTTCTTTTGCATAAGTTCAAAAATTTTTTCGTTCTCAAGGGTTCTGCCGGTTTTGCGCCCAAGGTTTTTAATCCCTTCGCCGAAAAATGCCAACATAATGTTGCCCGCAATGGGGAGTTCGTACATTTCGGGCTTGCTGTGCTTTTGAAGGCCGATAGGATTTGCCGCCTCGTCGTAGGTCGTTTCGTAATCTTCGGTTCTGACGAGGACAGGCGCGGCGGCGTTGCGGCTTATAATAATTTTTTCTTCGGCGGTATCGACGCTTATTATCGTCAATGTGCAAACGGTTCTTTTGCCGTGTTGTTCATAGAGATAAGCGTGGACTTTTTCCGAAATTTTTTCGTCTCGTTCCCCTTCGGCCAAAAGCTCGGCGGCTTTCTTGGCCGCCATGGCAGAAACAGTATGCGCCGTCCGAGGGTCACCTTGCCCGCTTGTCAAAATAAAGGATATGCCGCCTTTTAAGCGTTCCGCCACATCGTAAGAATCGGCGGATAAATCGTTTCCGAGTTTTGCCCGTTTGGCAAAACCGATTTTTATTTCCAAGGTTCATCACTGCCTTTCGTTGCAGAAAAGTATTTTATTTTCGGTTATCACCGCATCGACTTTTTCGTCATGGGATGCCATGGGCAAATTATCCGCCAACTGAAAATCAAAGGCCAAGGCCACGCGATAGGCTTTTTCCGCTTCGGGCAAAAAGCGGTCGTAATAACCGCCGCCAAGCCCCAACCGATGGCCGTCTGCCGTAAAAGCCGCCCCCGGCACAATTATCAAATCTATGTCTGCGGGCGCGACGATTTTTGCGTTGTCTTTGTCCGGGGACAATATCCCGTACTTGTCTGGGGCAAGTTCGGTAAGGGAATTGATTTTTGCTGCCTCCATTTTGCCTTTCCCCGTTATCAACGGCAAAAGAACGGTTTTGCCCGTTGCGATACCATGTTCAATCAACGGGTAAATTTGCACTTCGTATGCAGTGGAGGCGTACAACATAACAATTTGCGCCTTGACGAAAAAATTCGTTTCCTTTAGTTTGTCGATTATGATTTTGCTTTTTCGGTCGCGCTCGTCTTTGGGCATGGATTTTCTTAGGTTCTGAATACGACATCGCAAATTTTTCTTGGCAAGAATAATTTCTTCCTCGGTCATTTGTCTTACCCGTGTTTATGATAATTTGCCGTAAACTCGGCGCAAAATTCACCAAAGCAATCGGCGATTATCGCTTCGCGCATACGGCGCATAAAATCCTGCAAAAAGTATAAATTGTGAAGGGACAAAAGCCTAAGGCCGAAAATTTCCCCGGCGCGTACCAAATGCCGAATATAAGCGCGAGTGTACCCGTTTCGGCAAGCGTAACAGCCGCAGTCCTTTTCTATCGGCGAAAAATCCTCCGTATAGGCGGAATTTTTCATGACAAGCCGCCCTGTTTTGGTCATGGCCATGCCGTTTCGCGCCACTCGCGTCGGGTAGACGCAATCAAACATATCAATTCCATGGGACACGCCCATTATAAAATAATCCGGCGTACCCACTCCCATTAAATAGCGGGGTTTGTCTTCGGGCAATTTTTCTGCGGAGCATTTTAACATTTTTCCCATTAAGTCCGGCGGTTCGCCCACGCTCAAGCCCCCCACCGCATAGCCGCAAAAATCCATGGCGGTTATTTCCTCGGCGCTTTTTTTTCGCAAGTCCTCGTACATACCCCCCTGCACGATGCCGAAAAGCCCTTGCCTGTCGCTGTTTAGCGCATCCAAAGAGCGTTTTGCCCAACGGGCGGTTCGCGCCGTAGATTTTTGGGAATAGTCGTAGTCTGCGCCGTAGGGTATGCACTCATCAAAGGCCATCACGATGTCCGAGCCTAAAGCCCTTTGCACTTCCATGGAAACTTCCGGCGACAAAAATTTTTTCGAGCCGTCAAGGTGGGAGCGAAACTCTGCCCCTTCCTCCGTGATTTTCCTCAGTTCCCCAAGGCTAAAAACCTGAAAGCCGCCGCTGTCGGTGAGTATCGCCCTGTCCCATTTCATAAATTCGTGAAGGCCGCCCGCTTTTCGTATAAGCTCTAAACCGGGACGCAAAAAAAGATGATAGGTGTTGGAAAGAATTATCCCCGCGCCCAAGTCCTTCAATTCGTCGGGAGATACGCCCTTTACCGTGGCCTGCGTCCCAACGGGCATGAATATTGGGGTGGGGAAACTGCCGTGGGGCGTGTGGATTATGCCGGCTCGCGCATCTGTTTTTTCATCTTTTTTGATTAGTTCGTAAGTAACAGGCTTCAAAGTTTACTCCTTTGCCAAATTTCGGCGGCTTTTGTCTTATCGCGGCGAATTTGGCTTATAAGTTCGTCGGCAGAGGAAAATTTTTGTTCGTCCCGTATTTTCGCCAAAAATTTTACCGTCAACAATTTGCCGTAAATATCGTCGTCAAAATTGTCGATGTTTACCTCCAGGCGGCGTTCGCTGTTGCCGAAAGTGGGGTTGTCCCCGACGTTGGCCACGGCGTTTAACATGGTTTTTCCGTCTAACGTCGCCCAAACGGCATAAACGCCATTTGGGAGCATGGCGCGGTTGTTTTCGATTTTCAAGTTGGCCGTGGGGAATCCCAAGAGCCGCCCCCGCTTGTCGCCATGGGCTACATGACCGCAAAAATCAAAAGGCCGCCCCAAAAATTCGCCAACGGAAGTTAAATCCCCTTTTTGCAAACATTCCCGTATTCGCGTACTGCTCACCGCTTTGCCGCCGACAAGCACCGTGGAGCAAATTTCGGGCGTAAAGGAAAATTCTTCCGCCAGCCGCAACAACATTCGCGGCGTACCTTTCCCCTGCCGCCCGAAGGTAAAATTTGCCCCGGTCACCACAAACTTCGGCGCAAGGTTTTCTTTTAACACAGCCAAAAATTTTTCCGGCGGTACGCGGGAAAATTCCTTCGTAAAAGGCACATTAAACAAAATATCCACGCCTGATTTTTCCATGAGGGAAATTTTTAACTCGTTGTCGCAAATTATAAGCGGCGTATTGCCCGGCGACAATATCGACAGCGGATGGTTGGAAAAGGTGAACACCGCGCTGTTGCCGCCGTTTTTTTGCGCCAACTTTACTGCCTCTTTTATGATGCTTTGATGGCCTATGTGTATTCCGTCAAACATTCCGAGGGCGACGGCGATATTTGGATATTTTGCCGTCACGTCGGTTATTTTATTGTAAACTTTCATAAAATCACAGAACCTTAACGGGATAAATACTCCCCTTAAAATATCGCCCCACGCCCACAAAAACGCCGCCGCCGAAAACCGCAAGGAGCTTTTCGCCCCCCTCAAAATTCCTGTCGTCGGTGGGCAAGCCGTTTTGAAAGGCTTTGGCGCGGTGAGTCGGCAAATCATAGCGGGGCATGGCAGTTAAAAACTTTTCCGACGGCAAAATTCTTTCTTCGCCACAGCGGGCAAGTTCCTCAAGAGTGCAGGCATCGGCAAGGGAAAAATCGCCTACGCGGGTACGCACCAAAAATTTCAGCGTCACGGGCAAATTTAACTCTTGTCCTATATCCGTCGCCAAAGAGCGGATATATGTTCCTTTGGAACATTCAACATCAATGACAAAAGTATCGCGGCGAAGTTTCACCAAGGAAATTTTGTATATATTAACTTCCCGCACGGGCATAACAAATTCCCTGTCCTTCCGCGCCAAGTCACGGGCTTTTTTCCCTTTTATTTTTATCGCCGAATAAAGTGGCGGCGTTTGTTTTATTTTCCCGACAAATTTGTTAAGGAGACTTGTAAGTTCTTGCTCATCGGGCAATGATGCAAAATCAGCGGCGGCAATTATTTTGCCGGTATCGTCGCCGCTGTCGGTGGCGATACCGGCAAGAATTTCTCCGCGGTATGATTTGTCGTTTAGGGTAAGATACTCCAAAAACTTCGCCGCTCTCCCCACGGCAACGGGCAACACTCCCGCCGCCGCAGGGTCAAGCGTCCCGGCATGCCCCACCCTTTTCACGCCGAAAATTTTCCTGACGGCGTTTATTGCGTCATGGGAGGACATTCCCGGAGGTTTTAGGAGATTTATAAACCCGTCTTTCATGCAACTTCCTCGCTTAGGGCGCGATTTAGTTCCTCCGTAATAATTTTCTTTGCCTCGTCAAAACTCGTTTTAAGGGTGCAACCTGCCGCCCGCACATGGCCGCCGCCGCCGAATTTCATGGCTATTTTGGCAACGTCCAAAGTCTTTGAGCGCATACTTACGCGGCACATATTCTCCCCTTGGCACTTTACCAACACAGCCACGTCGACGCCTTCGATAACCCGTATCTCGTCGATAAATCCTTCGGTGGTTTCAAGTTCTTTCACCGTCGGGTAATCAAGGAATATTCCCGCCGCCAATCCGTCATGGAAAATTTCTGCGGCGGAAAGAGCCGCGCCCAAGCCCTTAACAACGGCAAAGGGTTTTACCTCCGTGGCCTCCGAGACAAGGTTCGGCTTTACGCCGTACTCCATAAGTTCCGCCGCCGCCCGCATGGTGAAGGGCTTGGTGTTGGCGTAGCGGAAAAAACCCGAATCCGTGGCTATGCCGGTATATAAAGGAAGCGCATTCTCGTAATCAAATTCGGCGTTCATTTCCTTTACCAATTCGTAAATTATTTCCGCCGTGGCCGCTCTGTCTGCGTCCAAGTATAATTTGTCCGCCGCGCCGTCGTTTGACACATGGTGGTCGATGTTTAGAGTGGGCGCATCAACCAATTCTCGCACTCTGCTCACGCGGTCAAGGCTCGCGTCAAGTATCACGAATAAATCGGGGCGAAGTTTTTCCGTTATGGTCTCGGGCGGTCGCTCGATTTTTTCCGCTCCGGGCAAAAAGGCGAATATGGAAGGAATTGCGTCGTCAATAAACACCCGCGCATCCTTTCCCAATTTCGTCATGGTGTGCATAAGAGCCAAGGAAGAACCTATGGCGTCGCCGTCCGGGTTTATGTGGGAGGCTATGATGACGCTCTTTGCCGCCAAGAGAACTTTTGCCGTTTCCGTCAAGGTTATTTTACTCATGCCCTTCGTCCTTTTTTATATCTCGTAACAATTCGTTAATATGTTCGCTGTAATCGAGGGATTTATCCACGGCGAAACTTATCTGCGGCGTAAAGCGCAGGCGGATACGTTGCCCAAGCTCGCGCCGCACAAAGCCTAAGGAGCTGTTTAGCCCCGCCAAACACTCGGCGGCCTGTTCTTCGCTTCCCATTAGGCTCACATAAATTTTCGCCTCGCGCAAATCGCCGGTCATTTCGACTTGCGTCACCGTTACAAAGCCGATTCGCGGGTCTTTTAATTCCCGCAAAATAATTTGGCTTGCCTCTTGTTTCATCAGTTCCTGCAATTTTTCGACCCGCAACTTGCTCATGGCGTTACCTCCAATCGGCCGATGTTTACGCGTCGGCGTTATTTTCCTCTTCGCGACGTTTGTCGGCCTCTTGGTTGGCTTCGGTTATGGAGGTTTCCACCTCTTCCATGGTGTACGCCTCAATGATGTCGCCTTCCCTAAAGTCCCTGAAATCGACTATCGAAATGCCGCACTCGTAGCCTGCGGCAACTTCCTTCACGTCGTCCTTAAACCGACGCAAAGAATCAATCGCCCCGTCAAAAATTTCGATATTGTCGCGAATAATCCTTATCTTTGAATTGTTGGTGATTTTCCCTTCAAGCACATACGAACCCGCCACCAAAACCTTGGAGAACTTCATGACCTGACGAATTTCCACCCGTCCTTGAACAATCTCTTTGTATTTCGGCGCAAGCATACCGCTCATGGCGGCCTTCACGTCGTTTAACGCATCGTAAATGACCCGATAGGTTCTTATGTCGATGTTTTCCGCATCCGCCACGCGACGGGCGTTGTTGTCGGGGCGCACGTTAAAGGCGATAATAAGAGCGTTAGAGGCCGAGGCCAACATAACGTCCGACTCGCTTACCGCGCCGACGCCGGAATGAACGATTTGCACCCGGACTTCGTCGTTTTTGTTAAGCGCTAGCAATGAGCTGTTTAACGCTTCCACCGAACCTTGAACGTCGGCCTTTATAACTATGTTCAAATCCTTGATATGACCTTCCTTAATTTGTTGGAAAAGGTCGTCAAGGGAAACTTTCTTCGATTTTATCAGTCGGCTGCGCTGCCGTTCAAGCCGCGCCGCAGCAACGGAACGGGCTTGTTTTTCCTCCAAAACCGCCAACATATCGCCGGCGGCGGGTACGTCGCTTAAACCCAAAACTTCCACCGGCACGGATGGGCCGGCTTTTTTTACGTTGTCGCCCCGGTCGTTCACCATGGCGCGCACTTTGCCATAAACAGTCCCCGCCACCAAGGAGTCGCCGATACGAAGCGTGCCGTTTTGCACCAGCACCGTGGCCACGGGGCCTCGGCCCTTGTCAAGTTCCGCCTCGATAATTACGCCCCGCGCCTCGCGGTTGGGGTTGGCTTTTAACTCCTGCACTTCCGCCACCAAAAGTATCATCTCAAGCAAATCGTTGATACCCATTTTCTGTTTGGCGGACACGGGAACCATTACGGTGTCGCCGCCGTATTCTTCGGGGACAAGGTTATGCTCCATCAGTTCTTGTTTTACGCGGTCGGGGTTTGCGCCGGGCTTGTCGATTTTGTTTATGGCAACGATAATCGGCACGCCAGCCGACTTGGCATGGCTTATGGCCTCCACCGTTTGCGGCATAACGCCGTCGTCGGCGGCCACCACCAATACGGCAATATCGGTGACTTTCGCGCCGCGGGCGCGCATGGCGGTAAAGGCTTCATGCCCCGGCGTATCCAAAAACACGATTTTTTTGTCCTTGCACATTACCTGATACGCGCCGATATGTTGAGTTATGCCGCCCGCCTCATGAGATGTGACGGAGGTTTTTCTTATGGCATCAAGGAGCGAAGTTTTGCCATGATCGACATGACCCATAACCGTAACCACCGGCGGACGAAGTTTTAAGGTCTTGGGGTCGTCCTCGATTTCCGGGATTTCCGTCGGGTCTACTTCCGGCGGCAGTTCTTCGGTGGTTACGCCGAAAGCGTCGGCCACCAAAGATGCAGTGTCATAGTCTATTTCTTGGTTGATGCTCGCCATCACGCCCATGGACAGGAGTTTTTTGATAACTTCGGCGGCGGTGCAGCTCATTTTGCTGGCCAAATCTTTTACCGCAATGCTCTCGCCGACTTTAATGTGTTTCGGACGGGCGATTTCAACCTTCTGGGGCGGTGCGCTCTGCCGATTCTTCTTGTTCTTTCTGTCCTTACGAAATACATTTCGCGTTTCGCCGTTGGCGTTAATATTGTTGTTGCCCCCGCGATTGCGCTCGCGGCGGTCGCGCCCCCGATTGTCGCGGCTTTTTTCCCTTGTCGAATTGTTCTGCTCGTTTTGGGATTTGTTGCCGCGCCGTTTTTGGTCGCCTTTTTCGCGGGATGGCGCGCTTGACATATCGACGGCATTTTCGCCGTTCTCACGGTGCTGCTGGCGGTGCTTTTTGCCTTCGCCGTCGCGCTTGTCTTTGCGAACGAAGGCATCTTCTTTCCTGTTTTCGACGGTGGACGCAGGTTTTGGCTTGGCCTGTTTGCCTTTGTCGTCGCGGGCGACCTCCTGCTTTTTGTCAACGGTATCTTTCGCTTTAGCCGTCGGTTTATCCTTATTGACGGCAGGCACAGATTTTTCCTGCTGCTTGAGGGCAGGTTTCGCGTCTGCCGTTTTATCGCTTTTGGGCGTGTTCGCTATGGTTTCGCTTTTGTTTTCGTTGGTAGGTGCGGGCTTTTTTTGCTCGCCCGTCTTTGCCGCAGGTTTCTTTTTGGGTTTTGCATCCGTCGTTTTTTTCTTGGGCGCAAGGGCGTTTTTCACCGCTTTATACCCTTCGTCATCGACGCTGCTAAAATTGTTGGCTACCTTAAAGCCGCCTTTTTTCAAAATGTCAAGCACCACTTTATAGTCGGCCTTAAAGGTTTTGGCCAATTCAAAAACTCTGTATTTCGACACTCTTCGAGCCACCCCCATGTTAATCTTGCAATAATTTTCCGATTGCTTTGCCGAACCCCGCATCGGTAATCGCCGCCACCGCTCGTGTTTCTTTGCCGAGGGCATGCGCCAATTTGTCCTTGTTCAAAATCATCGCCAAGGGAATATTTTGTTTTTCGGTCAGTTCCCTGTATTTTTCGGCGGTTTTTTCCGATGCGTCGGCGGCAACAAGCACATACTCAGCCTTTTGCTCCTTCAACGCTTTGTCCGTAGCAAATTCGCCGGATACAATCTTGCGGGCTTTTTGGGCAAGCCCCAGCATATTTGTCAATTTATCTTCGTTCATTGTTCCTGTTCGCCGTTCAAGGACGCTATAATATTTGCCGCCTCGTCGTATATCGCGCCGCTTACGCCTTGCTTAAAGGAATGAGAAAAGGCTTTGTTTTTCCTTGCCTCGTCCACGCAGGCAATATTTTTGCAAATGTACGCGCCCCGCCCCGGTGCTTTTCCCGTAGGGTCGGCAAAACATTCGCCGTTTTTGTTTAAGACAATGCGGAGCATTTCCCTTTTCGGACGAAGGGTTCGACAGCCGACGCACATACGTTCGGGCTTATCAATCTTCGCTTTCGTCATACTCGTCGTCCTCCGGCGTTTCGTCGGCTTCGTAATCTTCATCTTCGTATTCGCCGCCGCCCGCCGCTTGGCTCTCGCTCTTAATATCAATTTTCCAACCCGTCAGTTTGGCGGCAAGACGGGCGTTTTGCCCTTCCTTCCCTATGGCCAAAGAAAGCTGACTATCGGGAACAGTTACGCCGGAGAATTTTTCTTCTTCGTTTACGTCCACGGACACCACTTCCGACGGGCTTAACGCATTTGCAATATACTCGGCGGGGTTATCGCTCCATTTTACGATGTCGATTTTCTCTTTGCCGATTTCGTCCGTCACGGCTTGCACCCGCAAGCCCTTCGGCCCCACGCAAGCACCCACGGGGTCTACGTCCTCGTTTTGCGCCGCCACGGCAATTTTCGACCGCGATCCGGGTTCGCGGGCTACGGATTTAATCTCCACCGTTCCGTCCTGCAACTCCGGCACTTCAAGCTCAAAAAGTTTTCTTAAAAATTCGGGGTGAGTTCGCGACAGGCAAATGACAGGTCCTTTGGTGGTTTTCTTCACTTCGATGACATAGGCTTTTATCTTTGCGCCCTGCTTATATGTTTCGCCGGGTATCTGTTCGGCGGAAGTCAAAACAGCCTCTGTCCTCCCAAGGTCAATAAACACGTTTCGATTTTCCACGTGTTGCACCAACCCGGAAACTACCGTTTCGATTTTGCCGTTAAACTCTTCGTATATCATGCCGTGTTCGGCATCGCGTATACGTTGGAAAACCACGTTCTTTGCCGACTGCGCCGCAATACGCCCGAAATTTGCCGGCGTTACTTCTATTTCTATTATGTCGCCGACGTTATAATCCTTCTGTATGGCTCGCGCCTGCCCCAAGGAAATTTCCGTCACCTCGTTGGTTACTTCCTCCGTCACGGTCTTTTGCGCGTAAACATGATATGTGCCGTCGTCGCGGTTCAACTGAACCCGCACATTGCCCGTAGAGCCGAAATTTCGCTTGTAAGCCAAAATTAAAGCGTCCTCAATGGCATCAAAAAGAATGTTGGGGTCAATGCCCTTTTGCGCGCCCAATTCTTTTAACGCCGGCAAAACGCTTGTTTCCACCGCTTTGGGTTTACTTTTTCTGCGTACCAATTCATTGCCTCCGATTAGCGGCTGTCACGGTTTTCACCGTCAGAGCCGTTTATGCAAACATTTATATTTCAAGATACAGCCTTACCTGCGCGATTTTTTCTTTGGGGATTTTCACGTCGTCGGCCAAGGTTACGAAGTTTTCGTCATAGCCCGTAAGCGTACCCACATATTCCTTTTTGCCTTCAAAAGGCGCATAAAGGGACACCAACACCGTTTTGCCCATTTCACGCTCAAAATCCTGCGGCTTTTTTAAGACTCGCTCCAAGCCCGGTGAAGAAACTTCTAATATGTAAGGCTCGGTAATAAAATCCCGCTTGTCGAGTTCTTCTTCCAAAAGCTCGCTAAAACGTTGGCAATCTTCTATTTCGATGCCGCCGGGTTTATCCAAAAACACCCGCAGGTATCTTTCGTGGGTTTTGGTTTCGCCCGTGAACTCCACATCGACAATTTCAATGTTTTCTTCGGCAAGTTTTTCCATTATCGCCAAAGCAATATTTTTACATTCGTCTTCTATTCGCGCCATATTTCTCCTCTTTTGCCGCCGACATAATACGAAAGACCGGGACAAGCCCAGTCTCTCATATATCGTACATTTAATTCAATTGTTGACATTATAGCACTTGACAATGTTGTTGTAAAGCGCGATCTTTTATGAAGATGTTTATGATACTGCTATTCAATTAAATTGCCCTATTTTAATCGAATAGCAGTATCAGGCATCGAAAAGGCCGGTAGACAGATAGCGGTCGCCGGTATCGGGCAAGAGCGCGACAACTGTTTTTCCCTTATAATCGGCACGACTGTCTATATTCACTGCAGCGGCTATGGCAGCTCCCGAGGATATGCCGACCAATACGCCTTCCGTCTGCGAAAATTGTCGCGCATATGTAAAGGCATCCTCATTGGCAATGGGCAAAACCTCGTCATAAACGGCAATATCCAATGTTTTGGGGACGAACCCCGCGCCTATGCCCTGTATTTTGTGCGGTCCGGCTTCGCCTTTTGACAGAACCGGCGAAGTGGCCGGTTCTACGGCAATAATTTTTATGTTCGGATTTTGTTTTTTCAAATAATGTCCGATGCCGGTAATTGTGCCGCCTGTTCCGACGCCGGCAATAAATACGTCAACCGCGCCGTCAGTGTCTCTCCATATCTCAGATCCTGTGGTGGCTTCATGTATTGCCGGATTGGCAGGGTTCGTAAATTGCGAAGGGATAAAGGAATTTTTTGTTTTTCTTGCAAGTTCTTCGGCTTTTTCTATAGCACCTTTCATGCCCTTTGCACCTTCCGTCAGAACAATCTGTGCTCCGTAGGCCTTTAGCATATTGCGCCGTTCGACGCTCATTGTTTCCGGCATGGTGAGAATGGTTTTGTAACCGCGTGCGGCGGCAACACTGGCTAATCCTATGCCGGTGTTGCCACTGGTGGGCTCTATTATAACCGAATTTTTCTTTAACTTGCCTTCTTGTTCTGCTTTTTCAATCATAGCCTTGGCAATGCGATCCTTTACGCTGCCGGCGGGGTTAAAATATTCCAATTTTGCCAAAAGATTGATGCCAAGATTATTGGCTTTTATGAAATTGTTCGCCTTTAGCAACGGCGTATTGCCGATAAGTTCCGTAACACTGTCGTATATTTTAGCCATTGTGTTTCACCCTCCAAAACCATACTTGATATATATGTTTTAATGATT
>CAJOQC010000041.1 GCA_905236785.1 uncultured Selenomonadaceae bacterium | reverse complement strand
TACATTTGAAAATTGCGGGAAAAGGATAGGTTGTCACCCAATCTACGCGATGTTCGCTGTCGCCGAAAATTTTCACATCGTCGGCAAAGGAACAGAATTTGCCGATTTTACAGTTGTTTTCGTTACAAAACCAAAATTGCGGCGTTCCGTAGGTGAAATCGCCGATGTTTAGGCCTTTGTAAAGTTCTTTTCGGTTGGTGAAAAAATCAATGTATCGTACGTTGTCGTCTAAATGCCGTTTTACTTTTCCCATTGTAGCACTTCTTTCTTCGTCGTTTATACAGTCACTTGTCACGTTTTTCGATTTGTTTTAGGCAATATTCTTTTATATCGGATATGAAGGTTTGGGCAAAATCATAATTTTCGCGGGTTTCGTCCCTTCTATCGTACCCACATTATCATTTTTGTTCATATAAAACAAGACCTTCTTTGTTTATGTTGCAATAAAGCGGATTTACATTTTCCCAATGCTCAAAAATATTTTTACTTTGGGGAAGCGGGGTGTTGTGACTTCATTCTTTTTCGCCGCCCTTCAAAGTTCCCCTTTGCGCCGCAGTTGCAGAACTACTATCGCAATAAACATCACGCTGCCCGCCAGATCGGTTATTACCCCCGGTTTTATCATCAAAAGACCGCTCGTAAAGAGCAAAATTCGGAAAATCGGCGTGAGATCATCCGCCAAATAACCGATTAGGGACGCGCTTAACGCCACCATGCCCACAATGGCCGATGTCACCGTTATGAACAAAGTTCCTGCCGTAGCGTCAATCATAAGCAGGGCGGGGGAAAGCACGAACATATAAGGGATTATAAAGGCGGCTATGGCCAGTTTGGAGGCGTTGACCCCGGTTTTTAGGGCGTTGCCGCCGCTTATACCCGCGCCGGCGTAGGCCGCCAAGGCCACGGGGGGCGTCACGTCCGCTATTATGCCGAAGTAAAAAACGAACATATGAGCCGCCAGCACCGGCACGCCAAGCTGAACAAGAGCCGGGGCGGCGATGGTGGAGGTGATGACATAGTTGGCGGTGGTTGGCACCCCCATGCCCAGGATTATGGCGGTTATCATGGTGAAGAACATGGAAGGAATGAGCGCGCCGCCCGAAAGTTCCAGCAGCCCCGAAGCGAGTTTTAGCCCCATGCCCGTCTTTGTCACCACGCCTATTATGATGCCCGCCGCCGCGCAGGCCACCAAGACCCCCAAAACGTTTTTCGCGCCGTTTTCCAAGCCCCGCACTATTTCAATGGGTTGCATACGGGTGTTTTTCCTAAGAGCCGAGCAGACTATGGCCAAGACAATGGCCGCCAGCGCCGCCCGCATGGGGGTGTAGCCCGATACCAGCAAATACACGATAATAACAAGGGGCAGGGCGAGATGACCCCGTTCTTTTATGAGGCTGCTCACTTTGGGCAGCCGGTTGCGGGGGATGCCCTTCAGGTTGTTGCGTTTGGCTTCAAAATGCACGCCGAGCCACACCCCGGCAAAGTAGAGAGCCGCAGGAATAATCGCCGCTTTTACTATTTCGATGTACGGAACGCCCACAAATTCCGCCATAAGGAAGGCCGCCGCCCCCATCACCGGGGGCATAAGTTGGCCGCCGGTGGAGGCCGCCGCTTCAACCGCCCCGGCAAAATCCGCCCGATAGCCGAGTTTTTTCATCATGGGAATGGTGAGGCTGCCTGTGCCCACCACGTTGGCCACCGACGAGCCGGACACCGTGCCCATAAGGCCGCTTGAAAGCACCGCCACTTTCGCCGGGCCGCCGCTTGCCCACCCGGCGATGCCGTTGGCAAGGTCGATGAAGAATTTCCCCAAGCCCGTGGACTCAAGGTACGCGCCAAAGAGTATGAACAAAAATATGAAGGTGGAGGACACCCCCAAAGGGATGCCGAAAATACCTTCCGTGGTGAAGTACAGGTGGCTTACAAGCTGATTGACCGTAAGCCCCCGATGCGCCAATATCCCCGGCGCGTAAGGGCCTAAGAAAGCATAGCCCAAAAAGCACAGCACCACCACCACCATGGGTATGCCCACCACGCGGCGCGTCGCCTCCACAAGAAGCAAAATGCCGACTATGCCCACCGCCGTATCAAGTTCCGTCATCAATCCGGCGCGCAAAACGAGATTTTGATATTCAATTACAATATACGCCGGCGCCGCCGCCCCCAAAAAGGCCAACAGCCAATCAAGAGGCTTTAGCCCCCCGGTTACGGAGGATTTGCGGGAAGGGTACAGCAAAAACACCAAGGCCAGCCCAAACCCCAAATGCACCGCCCGCTGAAGTTGCGCGTCCAGCACCCCGAAAAAAGCGGTGTAGAGCTGAAACACGGAAAAGGTGATGGCCAAAGCCGCAACAAATTTCCCGATAAACCCGCCATACTCCGCCTTGTTGGACTCCTTGTCATACTTTTTCAAAATTTCATCAGAGTTTTGTTGTTTCATGTTATTGCACCTATAAAAAAACCAAAGAAAGAGAAAAAGAAGGCGTAACTTGAATATATATTTAGCCACTAATTAAAGGGCATCTCTAAAAAC
>CAJOQC010000040.1 GCA_905236785.1 uncultured Selenomonadaceae bacterium | reverse complement strand
TCCTCCAAGAGGAGGGCTTTTTTTAAGTCTCCCTCTCGGAGGGAGGTGGCAGCCCGCAGGGCTGACGGAGGGAGTTTTTAGAGGTTGCCTTTATATAGTTGCCTTATTGTTTTGATAAATCTATCGTAAAAATTTACCTATCCGTTCAAATAACACTGCGCGGCGCGAACCCCGTCAACGGCGGAGCTTACTATCCCTCCGGCGTAGCCTGCGCCTTCGCCTATGGGGTAGATGCCGCCAAACCCCACGGCCTCAAAACTTTCCCCCCGAAGTATTCGGCAGGGGGCGGATGAGCGGGTTTCAACCCCGGTAAGGGGCGCGTCGGCGGCGGCGAAGTTTTTTATTTTCGTGTCAAAATAGGGCAACGCCCGTTTTAGGCTGTTTGTCACAAAGTTTGGCAAACATTCGCCAAAATCGGCGGGAGCAACCCCCGGCGCGTAGGTGGGGGTGACGCAAAAATCCCGCGAACCACGCTTGCCCCCAAGAAAATCCCCCACGCTCATAACCGGGGCGAAATAATTGCCCCCCGCCGCCAAAAACGCCCGTTTTTCGCACTCGTTTTGAAAAATCACCCCGGACAAAGGCTTGTTGCCAAAATCCTCGGGGGTAACCTGCGCCAAAATGGCGGCGTTGGCGTTTTTGCCGTTTCGGGCAAAGTTGCTCATGCCGTTGGTGACCACCGTGCCAATGTCGGCTGAGGATGCCACCACCATGCCGCCGGGGCACATACAAAAGCTGTACACCCCCCGCCCCCCGTCTTGGTAGGTGAGCATATAGTCGGCGGCCGGTAGTTTGGGGTTGTCGGCATCCGCGCCGTATTGAGCTTTGTTTATGAGTTCTTGGGGGTGTTCTATCCTTAGCCCCACGGCGAAGGCTTTCGGTTCTAAGCGAAAATTTTTGCGGAGCAAAAGTTCGTAGGTGTCCCGCGCCGAATGGCCTATGGCCAAAAAGAGGGCGTCGGCCTCAATCCGTTCTTCGTCGTTTATAAGGGCGGCGCAAACTTTGCCCCCTGCCGTTTCAATGTCCGTAAGTTTGGCGTTAAACAGGACTTTGCCCCCCAAACTTTCGATACGGCGGCGAATGTTTTTCACCACCGTCTGCAAAATGTCCGTGCCGATATGGGGCTTTTGCAAATATTTTATCTCCGGCGGCGCGCCGCAGTCGGCAAAAGTTTCGATAACCGCCGCCGCCAAAGGGTTGCCGCCCCTGTAGGTGAGTTTCCCGTCGGAAAACGCCCCTGCGCCCCCTTCGCCAAACTGCACGTTTGAATTTGGGTTAAGCTCCCCCCGCCGCCAAAACTTTTCCACGGTGGTTTGGCGGCTGTCCGCGTTCTCCCCCCGCTCCGCCACCACGGGGCAAAGCCCCGCCTCGGCAAGGGCAAGGGCGGCGAACATCCCCGCCGGGCCAAAGCCCGCCACCACCGGCGGCCGTTTCGCCGACGCCCCCGCAAAACCTTTGGGCAACAGGGAAAGATTTTCCTCTTTGGGCGCGGGTTTTATGTCCGCCCCCTTCCCCCTTCGCGATGCCCTTTGCAAAATTTGCCCTTCAAGCCCGCCGTCGGCAATTTCCGCGTCGAAGGAACACACGAAGGTTATGGGCGCGCCCTTGCGACGGCGGGCATCCACGGCTTTTTTTATTATACGCAGGGTTTTTATTTGTTCCGGCGGGATTTTTAAGGCGGCGGCCACTATTTCCCCGTCGCTTCGCCCGTCCTCAAGGCGTATCGACAGATTGGTTACTCTTATCATTTGCGTCATCCTCATTGCCCTTTGGCATTTTGGGCGCAGGAACAAGGCTTATTTCCACCGACACCACGGGGTCGGTTACGGTAACGCCTTCGGGGAGGGACAATTTCGCGCTTGCGGTGAAGGACTTGTCGCGTCCTTCGGTGCTTATTTTTTCGGTTATAACCTTCGTTATCTTTTCGATGACGGCGTTTTCGCCGGCGATTTCGATTTTTGCCGGGTAGATTTTGCCCACTTTGGCGGTGTAGCCCGCTTGGCTGTTGTCCACATCCGCCTCAACGGCCACCACCTTCTTGCTAAGCCCCCGCGCCAGTTGCACATGGACGTTGATTGAACCCGGGATAACCCGCACCTCCGCCACCTCCCGGCCGTCGGCGTTTATTGCGCTAATGGGGGCGTTTAGGGAAAAATCCTTGTCGTTTCCGGAAAGGCCGACATAGCCCACCACCCGCGCCACCATGTCAACCTGCTTGCGTGGGCCTGCCACCGTCACAATGTCCATTTCCTTTTCAATGTCGGCAATCATGGTGTTTGGCGCAGGTTGCCCGCTGACTATGAGTTCGGCGGGGATTTTGCGCTCCACGAATTTATCAAGGGTCACGGTGACGGTTTCGGGGCTTACCCCCACAAACTCAAAGTTTTGCGGCACTTTGCCCTTTAGCGGGACTTGGTGAGTGCCTTCGGCAAGCTCCGCCAAGTCTGCGTAGGCGTGGAATATCCCCGCCTCGGTGTTGATGAAAAAGGAGCGGGCTGCGCGGACGGTTATTTGCGTTTCCTTCTTGGGGAATATCACCTTATACCCACGGGGGACGTTTATCATTTCCGCCTCAACGTCAAAAGTCCCTTCTATAACCGGGTTTTGGTCGGCCATAACCAAGAACCACAGCACCACCGCCACGGTGAGGGCGGTAATTTTCACGGGGAGATTATATTTTACCATGCGCTTTATTTTGGCAATCATCGCTCGTCTCTCCAATGTTTGATGATGTCCATGGGGGTTTGGGTCTCGCGGGAAAAGGCGGGGGTCAGGCGTTCTTTTAATTGTTCCGCCGTCAAATGGCGGTCTATTTTGCCCCCTTCGGCCACGGAAATTGTCCCCGTCTCTTCGCTCACCACCACTATAAGCGCGTCGCTCTGTTCGCTAAGGCCGATGGCGGCGCGGTGGCGTGTCCCAAGTTCCTTATCAAGGCTCCTGTCCTCCGTAAGGGGCAAAAGGCAACCTGCCGCCACGAGCCTTTTGCCGCGAATAATCGCCGCGCCGTCATGGAGGGGCGTGTTTACGATAAAAACGTTTAGGAGAAATTCCGAGGATATAAGCCCCTCAATCCGCACCCCGGTCATGCTGATGTCGTTAAGCCCCATTTTGCGTTCAATGACAAGAAGAGCGCCGGTTTTGGAGGCGGCCAAGGATTTTACCGCTTTTACAAGCTCATTAACCACCGCCGCCGCTTCTTTGTCGTCTAAAAGCACGGATTTTCCGATAAAGCCCCCCTGCCCCAAATGCTCAAGGGCGCGGCGAAGCTCCGGCTGAAAGACAATGGGCAACGCCACGAAAATGAGGGTCAGGGATTTTTGCAACAGCCACGAAATAACATGAAGTTGGAAAAAATTACAGATTACGGTGACGGTCATCAGCACCAAAAGCCCCTTCACCAAAGTTATGGCGCGGGTGTCTTGGAGCATTTCGTAAACCTTGTACAAAATGGCCGCCACTATGAATATGTCCAAAAAATCCCGCAGGGAAACAGTAGCCCATATCCCCTGCAGTTGCAACGGAAAATTTATGTCAAAATTAAACTCAAAGGGCATAGCGCAAAACTCCCGTAATAAATCTCCTTTTACATATTCTTCCTTAATATAAAAAATTCCTGTTGCAAAGAAACAAAAAAAGAGAAAAAGAAAAAACTTTAATGAATGGGAATATTTACCTTTTACGGTATAAACATTCTATA
>CAJOQC010000039.1 GCA_905236785.1 uncultured Selenomonadaceae bacterium | reverse complement strand
GAAATGAGGTAATGAAAATGGATTTGTTTGCGGATTTTGATGCGGCCTACGGCGGCTATTATGAAGGAATGCCCTCCGGCGACGGGACGATTGACGTTATACACGGCGGCGCAGTGGTCGATAATTTGGGCGGCAACGATTTCAACGCCGTCGATAATGTTTACGGCGGGCAGGATGTTTACGACGGCGGAAAAATTGTTTCCCACACTCAGCCCAATGTGTACGGCGGCGTTGATGTCTACGAGGGGACGGAGGTAACTCACACGACAATTCCCAACGAACACGGCGGTTATGATGTTTACGGGCAAGACTTAGAGTATGAGGGCAGCGCTATACCGAACATTCACGGCAGCGAGGATTATTTGGCAAATCACGGCAATGTGAACGACATTTTGCGCGAGGACGATCCCTTGCGGTTTGCCGGGAAAATAAAATTTGATTCCTTCGTTGCGGAAGATGAGCAGTTGTAAGAGGAATATTTGTTCTTCGGTGAGGGAACAGAAACATGATTAATCTTTTTTCAAGCTTGAACAGAGCCGACGATAACACTATCGCCATGCAGGTAGCCTTGTTGCAAAGCGTGACTCTTGCCAACATAACAAAGCCTTTTGCACAAAAAACGGGTGCAAAAACCGTGAACGCCGTCAAATGGTTAGCGGGGAAGTTTGATAAGGAAATAAATATTTCCGCGCCAAAAGTCGTGGAGGTAAAAGACCTCATAGAAGAGAACTTTGCCAAACTTCAAAACATGGATCGCACCCGACTTGATGCTTTGTTGCGGGAAGAACTGCAAAAGCGAACAAATAACGAATCTTTTCAGCCCGTCAAGATGCTGAATGGTTTATTTTATAAAAAGCAGGAATCATTTGTCGAGGTTAATGAGTTATCGCCGGAGGAATCTTTGTCCGTAGCCGTCATTGACGAGGCCGGCAAGAATTTTGACAATATCGGCGCAAGTCTCACATCGTCGCAAAAAGCCGATACCATAGCAATGGAATTTCACAATCGAATCCGAAAACAGCTAAACGAACGGCTAAAAAAGCAGGACGCGCAACAAATCGCCGACATGGAGCGAACATTGGACGAGCAAATTGCCAATTTAGGGAGCGACGAACGAAAAGCGATGCAAGAAGTTTTGCGCGTTGATACCCTCACGGGCAAAACCGTGCGAAACACGCTTTTGAGCGCAGGACTTCCGGCTATTGTATTGGGAACAACCAGCGGGCTTGGCGTATTTGTCGCGACCACCACGATAATGCACGCTGTATTTACCACTATGCTGGGGATTACCCTCCCTTTTGCCGCCTACACGGGAGCAATGTCCTTTCTGGGCGTTTTGACCGGTCCTTTGGGGTGGGGACTTATAGCCGGCGCGGCGGCTTACAATATCGTCGGAGGGGATCGTAAGATTGACCGCGAAATGTTGTCCCAATGCATATATTTGTCATTTGTGTTGAACGGCAGACAGTTTGCACCGCTTGAAAGCGAACTTGCCGAATGGCAAAGCGTGGCTGATGCAGCCAAAATCACCGCCAGGAATATGGAAAATTGCCTGAACGATTTGAAAGTAGGCAATCCTTCCATGATTTCGGATGATGAATTAAAGGCGCAAATTTCAAAACTTCGCGAAGAAATGTCGCATCAAAACGAATTAAATCGCCGTATGGTTGAAGCCGAATTTGCACGAAAACAAGCGGAGTTTGAAAGTGTTGCCGCCGATAAGGAAGAGCGGCTTTCCAAGGCGATTCGCGAGCGAGATGAAATAATCGAGCGCCAGCGAATCGAAAACGAAGAAAAGTTGCAAAAGTTGCAAAAGGAATACGAAGAAACAATAAAGAAACAAAATCAAACAATTCTTGCCATGCGTAAGGAGCAGGATGCCTTTGTCGCCGAAATGGAGAAGGGCAAGCGGAACAAAATGCTCCGAAATGAAGAAATAAATCGTCAACTGCATATCGCTGTAAACAATGCTCATCGTGAAATTGATATAATTTCACCGTGGATGAACGATTATGTAATGAATTATTTATTCGTAAATGAATTAAAAGCGGCTATTGCTCGCGGAGTCACCATAAAAATCCGTTACGGTATAGGCGCGTCCTCAACGGGAGAAAAAGCCGACGGTCGCGCCCAACGCACCGAGGAAACAGCACAAAAGCTAAGGAAAACACTTAGCAATGAAAAACTCAAAATGACACGCGGCAACGAACATTCAAAACTTTTTATATGCGACGATGAGTATTATGTGATAACAAGTTTCAATCTGTTATCCTTTGACGGCAATTACAAATCCAAGGATCAGCGCGGCGAAATCGGCGAAATGTCCACAAATAAGGAAAATTTACAAACCTATCGGTTGAAATATTTTAACTTTTGACAATCAACTTTTGACTTTTGCAAATTTTTTCGCACATTTTTCTCTGTATGCAAATAAGTTTAGGTTATATTCCTGCTTGAACGAGAAAATATCGTCATTCAATAGTTCAAGCAGGTTTTTGTATTTATTGGTTTGTTATCGAATTTCATTGACCGAAAATATTGGACGGCATTACTCCTCGTCAAGCGTTATGTTCTCCCAATAATCACGCATCATGGGAAAAAAGGCTCTATCGTTTTTAGCGATGCCAAAAATATAAAAATCCCCTGCCCGATTAAATCAGCAGGGGATTTTTACGATCTTAGCCTGTCATACCACTTGTCGCTTGACCAATTCGGCAAAAATTCCGTTTTTTGCCACCAATTCGTCAAAACCGCCCGTTTCGGCAATGCGTCCGTCGTCCATGACAATAATCCTGTCACAACCTCTGATGGTTGATAAACGATGCGCCACGACTATACGAGTGGTTTTCATTTTATCAAGGCTGTTTGTTACAATGGCTTGAGAGCTGTTATCCAAAGCGCTTGTCGCTTCGTCCAAAATGAGAATGGATGGCTTTGTCGCCAAGGCGCGGGCGATTAGAATACGTTGCCTTTGCCCTCCCGAAATGTTGCTGCTGCCCTCGCTTATGATGGTTTGCATACCCATGGGCATCATGGCTATGTCTTCGGCGATGCCGGCAGCCTCGGCCGCTTGCCATGCTTCGTCTTGGGATAACAGCCGTGTGCCGACGATGTTTGTGTAGATGTCCCCCGTCATCAGTTGCCCGTTTTGTAAAACGACGCCCATTTGACTGCGGACGGAAGGGAGGTTCAGATCCGCCAAGTCTTGCCCGTCAAAATAAACCGAACCTTTTGTCGGCGTTTCAAAGCCCAACAAGAGCCGCACCAAAGTACTTTTTCCGCTGCCGGACTTGCCCACTATGGCGACGTGTTCGCCGGCGGTAACGCTAAAGTTTACGTCGTGCAAAACTTCCGTGCCGTTTTCGTAGGCAAAGGATAAGTTGCTGACGGAGAAAGCGCCGGAAAGAACCCCGGCATCCTCCTTGTCGCCGACGCTTTCGGGAATCTCTTGCAAAATGGGGCGAACATTTTCCAAATGGGGTTGAATACCGAAATATTGCCCGATAAGACCGATGACACCCCCCAAGACGCTGTTGAAACTTGAATAGGCGGAGTTAAACGCCAAAAACTGCGCGTAGCCGATGCCGGTGGTTACGGTTTTTCCGTCCGCGCTCACTTCTTCCATTCCGTAGACGGCGATAATATACAAAATCATGGTGAGGACAAAGGGCTGTATACTGGCGATAATCGAAGTGTAATTGTTTTGCCAACGCAGTTTAAGGCGCCAGTTCCATTGTTCGCCAAAATCCCGCGTCCATAAGCGATACGCCTGCTCCTCCGCGCCTTGCACGCGAAATTTTGACAGGCCGGCAAAAATTTGTTGCACCGTTCCGGCGGCGCGATTCCCCGATTCAATTATCTTGCGTTGGAAAAAAAGGACGCGTCTATAAACAAATGCAACAAAAATTCCGTAGACAATCCACACGACGACGGCGGCGGCGGTGAGTTTTAGGCTGTAATAGCACATGAGAAAGATACTCCAAAAGGAGAACAAAAGCCCCATGACCGAGCCGACAAATTCGCCCGACACCAAACTTTTCGCCACGCTTATGCCGCCCATGCGGCTTGCCAATTCCCCGACGGTGTAGCGACGGAAAAATTTCGTGGGAAGCTGCATAAGCCTGCCCCACATGGCCGCCTCCGCGCTCATCTCGATACGCGTACCGATGCGCATGACCGCTATCGAACGCACAATGGAAAGCGTTGCGGTGGTGAAACTTGTCACCAGCAGCACCTGCGTCACCGTTGCCAAACCTTGCCGATCCAAAATGGGGATGATGTCTTGAAAAATCGTTTCCGTTATAACGGGCGTTGCCAAGGGGATTAACCCGGCAAAAAAACTTGCCAAAATTATGACGCGATAATCCGCTTTCCAGCATTGGTAAAACATAAACTTCATCAAATCGAAAATGGTAAGCGCACGCGCCGGAAACCCGGCATAGCAGGCAAAAGCGTCGGTGGATAATTTTTCTAAATGCTCCTTTGTAAGCGAAAATCCTTCGGGGTGCTTGCGCGTTATGACGCGGTATCTGTTGGGCGCGACGGGGACAAGAGCCGCAAGTTCGCGCTCTTGTCCGTAAAACCCAAGTATAACGCCCGTGTCTTTTTCGTGCCACCCCTTCGGCAACGTAATCAGGCGCATTTGCATTCGCCCTTTTTGCATAAGCCGCCTTAAAAGGGCAATCTCGTCCAACCTATTGGCGATGTCGTCAGCGATATATATGGAATCGTCGGGCATTTTTAACGCCTTGGCGATGGTGCGAACGATAAAAACAGCCTCGGATGCCGTTTTCTTGTCGCTTGCGTTGTTTGCCCCCACCATCAGTGTTTCTTCGCCCATTAAGCTACGAATACCGTTTTCAATCATCAGCCGTTTGCCGTTTTCGCGAATTTTGACGCGCCGCGCCAACCGCTTATCTTCCGCGCCGAAACGAACCCCAAGGTACATGGCAAAAATTTGTTCGTGATTCTTAAAATCCTCGATAATTTTTTCCTTTGTGTCGGCATCATGCAAGCCGGTTTTATTGCGCCACGCCAAAAGAACATCGTCGCCCTTGTCCGCCATAACCGCCAGCCACGGAATAGCCGACAGTTTGTTGAGCCAAAGGCGCATAGCCTCGCAAAGTTCGTCTTTGGGCATTTCGGCAAAGGGTACGACAGCAATAACCGAATCTTCCGTTGCGTAGAGTTTTGTTTCGACGGCTTCAAAATCCTCGTCCATGGCGGCAAAAGCGGATTCGCCCTTTTCTATTTCCGTCAGAAAACATTGACGAAACGAGGAATCCCCGCGAGTTACGGCATAGACTTCGACCTTGCCGGAAAGAACCGTTATACAGGTGTCGTCGTTCTTTAGGTCGATTTTTTGCCCGACCGAAAGTTGCAGTTCCTTGGTCATTTTATATGCTCCGTTTCCTCGCTTTTTCTTTCGTCAATCAATCGCTTATATGGGCCGTCGTGCCGTATCATTTCCCGATGGGTGCCCCGTTCTGCAATTTGCCCGTTTTTTAGGACGATTATTTCGTCGCAGTCGCGAACGGTTGACAGACGATGCGCCACGATTATGCAGGTGCAGCCGCGGCGGCGAATATTCTCCAAAACCTGTTTTTCCGTTATCGGATCCAAGGCGGCGGTGGCTTCGTCCAACACCAAAATGGATGGATTAACCGCCAAGGCGCGGGCAATTTCAAGGCGTTGCCTTTGGCCGCCGCTGAAATTAAGACCGCCTTCTGCTACTTGCGCCTCGTAGCCGCCGCTAAGTTTCATGATGTCGTCGTGGATACAGGCATCTTGGGCAGCTTTTACGATGTCGCTTTTTAACACCGAATCGTCAAAGAGAGCTATGTTTTCCGCCACCGTTCCCGTGATGAGAAAAATGTCTTGATCCACCGCCGACAGGGAATTTAGCAAAATCGACCGCGAAAGATCCCGCCGCTTTATGCCGTCAAAAGCGACAACGCCGCTCCATTCTTCGTATATCCCCGTGACAATCTTGGCCAAGGTAGATTTGCCGCTGCCCGACGCGCCCACCACTGCCACGCGATCCCCCGGATTTGCATGAAGGTTAAAGTTACTGAGCAAGGGTTTATCTAAGGGACTATAGCCAAAGCTCACGTCTTTAAGGGTCAATTCGCCGGATAAGCGTAGCAACGGTTCGCCGTCGGCGTTCTTGGGAATGATTTTTTCGTGTTCGTTAGGCTGGAAATTGAGTTTGTCCGTTTCGTAGCACTTCACGTCGTTTAGGCGTTGCATTTGCATTTCCGTCGTCTGCAAGGTCGAGCCTAAGCTCACCAAAGCAGTGACGGGGGCTTGAAAACTGCCCATAAGGCTTTGAAATGCCATAAACATACCGGCGGTCATTGCGCCGTCCATAATGGAAAAGCCGCCCAATGTCATAATCAGCGCGCCGTTGAGGCCGCCCAACAATGTGGGCAAAAGTTTTACGGTGGTAGCCCAAAGGGTCGCTTCTTGGCTGTCTGACAACACTTTTGTTTGATAGCCTGCCCATTTCGTGAAAAAATCCGCTTCGTCGCCGTTTGATTTTATGGTTTCTATCATCCTTAGACCGTTCATGGCCACGCCATACGCTTTGCCGCTGTCTTGTTGAATACGCATATTTAGATCGGTCAGATGCCGACGCATGGCAAAAAAAATGACGAACTCGACGGCGCAAAAAAATACGCCGATTAAAGTCAAGGTTATGTTATATTGTAAGAGCAACAACAGATAAAAAATCGCCACGAAGAAATCAAGAGCCGCCGTTGCCGCAGGCCCGGACAGCACCATTGCCACGGACTCGTTAAACGCCACGCGCCCGGCGACTTCCGCCGCATAACGTTGATGAAAAAACTGCATGGGAAGCCGCAACAAATGCCAAAAATAACTTGACGAATCCGCCAAGGTGAGTTTTCGTTGCCACATTGTTAAAACGACGGCGCGAAGAAAAGCCATTATGCCCGACACGATGAAGGCGAATGTCATAGCCAAGCAGAGATTAAACATCCAATCGGGGTGTTTTTTTGTCAAGATGTCGTCCAAAAATATTTGGCTCATCACCGGTTGAGCAAGGCCGGGAATTATGGCGCATAATTGCAAAATGATAATGAAAAGAGCCGCCCATTTATCATGGAAAAGTTTGTTTGCCATGTCCTTAAAGACATTGTAACGCTGTCCCTCCTTGCAAAAACCTTCTCCCGGTTCTATGTAAAGGGCAACCCCTGTGTAAGAGGAGCGAAATTCCTCTAAAGTTACGCTTCTTCGCCCCATTGCCGGATCGTTTAGGTAAACCGTGTCTTTTTTTATGCCCTCCAAGACCACGAAATGATTAAACTCCCAATGAATAATCAAAGGAAATGGGTTATCGGGCAACATTTCCAATATGTCGTTGACCATCAAGCGATACCCGTCGGCTTGGCAATGGCGGTTGCGGGCGGCGCGAATAATGCAACCGGCCTTTGAGCCGTCGCGATTGACGCCACATTCGGCGCGAAGTTTTTCTAACGGAATCCACATTCCATAATGCGCCAAAACCATACCAAGACACGCCGCGCCACATTCCGTGGCTTCCATCTGAAGTATCGTCGGCACTTTAACGCGAGTACTCGGAGGGAAGAACCGTTTTTTTATGCTTGTGAGTGTCTTATGAAACATCATGAGCATCACCTGTTCCTCAGCCATTGGCTTAGTTTGTAGAAAACTTTTTCAATGGGGGGGCGGCGTTCTATTATGACGGAACCTTTACAAAAACTGCCGGGAGTAATGGGCTTATGTTCGCCGACTTTCGATGTCCAAAGATAGCCCGACTCCGACGATTCATCTTTTACCAAATCGAAATTTACCTCCATTACCGAGCTTTGTTGCGCTTGGACAATCCATTGAGCAAGTTGGTCGTTGCTCAAACGTTTTTGTATGGACTGAAGGGACACGGGATACTGGGAAACGGAACGCACCGTCCCCAAGAGACTGCCCGACATGGAAACATCAACGCCGTTTGGCGCAAGTTGAATCGTCTGCCCTTTTTCGATACGTTTGCCCTTGTCCACGGGGACGTAGAGCACGCCTTGTAAATCCGTTCGCCCGCCGGAAACTCGTATGGTGCAAATAGGCGAGCCCGATCCTACGACACTTCCCGTTCCTGTCAATACCTCGTCTACTACGCCGTCATACCCGGCGTAAATATATTCTAAGGTGTCCTCTTGGTAGCGACGCGAGTCAAATTCATAAACTTTGTTCATGGCATCTCGCTCGCTTGTGGCCAGCCCCGGTGCATATTGAGCCATTCGCGTCGATGCCGATTCTCTTGCCCTCTCCACATGAGCCAAACGATCGCCTTTTTTCACGATTGAACCCGAAGAAATAAAAATATCGTCTATTATGCCGTCGGTGCTTGAAGAAATTTTCACCACGCCTTTGGGGTCCATGATAAGCCCGATGCCCTCCGCTTTAATCGTAAACGCGCCGAACACCGACCACACCACCACCGCCAACATCATAAGAGCCACTGCTACCAAGCCCATCCAGGCAATAGGCGTCGTTATCGGAAGGGCGGTGTCCAATTTTTCGGGGGAACGCAATTTATTTAAGGCCTCTTGGCTGAAAATCGAATCGTTGCCGCGATGCCCCATTGTCTTTTCTGCCACTAATCTTCGTCTCCTTCGTTAGATAGTGTAATATCAACTTTCATACCGTCTTCCAAGCCGTCGAAACTTTCTATAATCACGATGTCGCCCTCGTTAAGGCCGTCATAAACTTCGATATGTTTCGTATCGTTTGCGCCCGTTACGATGTGCCGCTTTTTGATAATGCCGTTTTCGTCCGCGACGAACACCGTATCGTGGGAAGAATCGATCATTGCGCTTAGGGGTACGGTGAGGCAGGAATAGGCGCGGTTCATGCGCATGGAAACGCCGTTATAAGTTAAAGGCTCCAGAATACGGGCGCGGTTGTCTATTTCCCACACGACGCGACGCACTCCCGCCGGTTCGTCAAGAGAGGGCGTAATATCAATTAGTTTGGCTTCAATTCGTTCGGCGATGCCGTTGTTCCCGGCGGCGTATTCCGTATCGTAGGCTTTTTTTAACGCCTCGGCGGGGAAATTCATGGCGGCGGTGTCGCTAAGCTGTAAGTGACGCGAGGTTTCGTCATCAAGCGTCGCAGAAAAACGCAGATAATCAAAATTGCCGACGAGAGCCAAGGGCGTACCGCCTTGAACGTAAGTCCCCTCTCGATAATATATGATAAGTACGTTGCCGTCGATGGGAGCGGTCACGTTAAGTTGTTCGGACTGCACCATGTACTGGGCATGTTGCGCTTTAGCCTCCGTCACCGCCTCTTGAGCGGCAAGATATTGCGCCTTGGCCTCGTCGTATTGTTCAAGGGAAGTGGCGTTTTGCGCCCACAAATTTTTTTGTCGAAAAAAAGTATTTTTTGCCTTGGCAAGCACTGCCTCCGCCTTTTTCACGTTGCTTGCGGCTTGAATAATTTTTAGCGGCAGTTGTTCGTTGGTCATGGTGAGCAAAATGTCACCTTTTTTAACGGCGGTATTTTTCTCCGCTTGCCACTGTACAATACGCCCCTCCAAAAGCGCGACGGCGTCTACCATGCTGTCGCTATATAGGCGCATGGCGTTCATCTCGATAACGGGGCGAAACTCGCGGACCATTGCCCTTGCGCCCGTAACCTCAAGCCGTCGTTCGTCCATACGTTTGGCTATTTGGTGTTCGTCGCTGTAGTTTAAGTACGCGCCGTAACCCACCAGAGCCGCAGCCATAAGAATTATGAGCGCGACACCTATATAAAAATATTTCTTCATTGCCGAAAGTTCCTTTCATACTGCTCTTCAATTAAAATTAAAATCGAATAATTTTAGGCAACCTCTAAAAAAACCTCCGTCAGCCCTGCGGGTTGCCACCTCCCAAAGAGGGAAGGTGTCGCGAAGCGACGGAGGAGGTACTGACTTATCCGTGAATAAAAATTCATTAAGCGAGTTTAGATATGCCCTTTATTTAATTGAAGAGCCGCAAGCCAACGCTTGCTTTACTTTTGAGCCTACATAACAAAGCCGTCTCATACACTATTGAGCAAAAAATACATTTTTTAACGAAGATTAGTGTAAAAGACGTGCCACAGGAACGAAAATCAGTATAAATATAACAAAAATTGCTTTTTTTTGCAAACGAAAGCACCGGCGATGTTATTTCTCGACGGTGCTTTTTGATACTATTCACAACTGAGCGAGTAACCCCTCCGCCGCTTCGCGGCATCTCCCCAAGAGGGGAGGCTAAAGAATCGCGTCCACAAGCCTCCCCTCTTGGGGAGGTGGCAACCCGTAGGGCTGACGTAGAGAGTTTTTTTAATTTTAGGATAGCGGCTCCTTTTTTCCTTCGCCGAAATGAGCGGCGGCAGAAGAAAAATCATGCCCTGCGCCAAGATTATCGGTTTTTGCTCCAAAATCGTTTACGCCTGCGGCAGCCACAAATTGAAGCTCATCTTCCGACATAACGAAGCCTTTTAAGCGAGGCGTAAAGACAGAGACGACTTTTCCGTTGTCATGGCGATGGCGCGCTATAAGTTTGGTCAACAGGCTGTCACGCACCGCGCTGAACACAGAATAATCAAAGACCGCAAGTTCTTCGTCTAAGTTATATTTCGTCATCTTTTCCACCTCGCTTTTTTTATTGGGATTTACTTAACGTCGGGGAATTTCTTATGCAGGAACGACATAAACTCGTCTTGGGTAAATACTTTACCCGTGGCTTTTTCCGTGTAGGTGTTATCATTAGACATACCGCCATGGTCGTGGGACTCAAATCCAAGGCTGTCAACGGCCTTACGCATATTGTCAAAATTAACGGCCAGACCGAATTTTTCATCCGTCATACCCTTATAGCCGGCCTTGGTGAGGAATTGTGTCACCTGCATACTGTCTAAGTAAGTGCCGCCCGCCACGTTGTCTAATTGATTGTCGGATAAAGCGTTTTTTTTCATTTTCTCAATCATTTTATTTTCCGTCCTTCCGTGTGTTGAAAATTGACTTATCATTTGTTTCTTTGTTCTTTATATGCACGAGAAAGAAAAATGTTACAGGTCATGATAAAAATTTTTTCAACGTGTCGCGAGCGCGTTTTAACGTCACGCGTACCGCCGTCGGTTGCATATTTAGAACCTGCGCTATCGCCTCGCCCTTCATGCCAAGCCAATAAGTCATCTCCACGATGCGCCGCGATTGTTCGGGGAGTTTTTCTATGGCGGCTCTTAGCTCGTCGGATCGTTCCTTGGCAAGCGTCCTTTCTTCCGGCATATCCCATGCCGATGCCGCAAGGGGAATCTCCTCCGTCAGTTCCTCTGTTTCCCTATATTGCACACGCCGATAATGGATGTTAAGTTCGTTTCGGGCAATGGTAAAGAGCCATGTGGAAAACGCCCCTTTTGCAGGGTCAAATTCCTTTAAGTGCTCATACATCTTAAAAAACGTTGCGGAAATTATTTCGTCCGACAGCGAAGGTTCATGGGTTTTTGACAGCAAATATTGATAAACCCGGGGGAAGAAATGTTCGTAAAGAGCCGTAAACGCCCTTTCATCGGTGATGGCATCTGTTGCAATTTGGCTCCAATCGGTCGGTTCGGCTGATTTAATGTACATATATTGATCCTTTGGGAAAATCTTTGTCCGTACATTGCGGGAATTTGTTTATGCCCCGCTCCAACGCGATTTTAGCATAAATATAATACCCGCGCAAGCGTGGGCAGATCAGTATAAGTTTCGTATTATGACGAAAATACGCCGTAATTAGGCGAACAACAAAGGACTATTT
>CAJOQC010000038.1 GCA_905236785.1 uncultured Selenomonadaceae bacterium | reverse complement strand
GAGGCTTAAAAAAGCCCTCCTCTTGGAGGAGGGTGTCGGCGAAGCCGACGGGAGGAGGTATAAAAGCGAGTTTTTAGAGATGCCCTTAAAAAAGCGTATGAGACGGAATTGTTCCGTAGGCTTAAAAATAAAACACGCATCAGCTTGCGGCTCTTCAATTAAAATTGTTCAATTTGAATTGAAGAGCAGTATCAAATTGCCCTTCGTCATTTAGGTGTTCGGTAAAACCGATAAGGGCAGGGAGCCAAGCCGAGCCGTCATATCTTAGGACATTTATGCAAGCGTTCTCCTGCGGAAAATTGTTAAAACTTTCCAAGCCTCGCCCCAAAACCGAGCAGAGCAACACGGCGTTTACTGTGCCATGAGCCGCGATAAGCGCGGTTTTGCCCGCAAATTCGTCGGCAATATCATAAAAGGCGGCGCAGGCTCTCTTCTCCAGGTCAAAAAGATTTTCGCCTCCGGGCATGGCAAAAAGCCACGGTTTTTCCCGCCACAGCGCAAAATCCGCCCCGTGCATTGTTTTAAGGTCGGAAATATACTGCCCCGTCCATTTGCCATGGTCTATTTCAAGCAACCGATTATCGACGCGCACTTTGCAATTACGATGGGCGGCGCAGATTTTCGCGGTAACAAGCGCCCGTTGCAGGGGGCTTGATACAATAATATCAACGGGTATGTTTTTTAGGCAGTTTGACAGCCTTTGCGCTTGGGTTATTCCACGTTTGTTCAGAGGAACATCGAGCCGCCCTTGGTATCGGGCGGCTTTGTTGTAATCCGTCTCGCCGTGGCGCACAAGGATTATTTTAGTATTTTGTTTCATATTCGCCCGCCAACTAAATTTTTCGGCAAAACGTGGGCGAATTGTTCAAATCCGTTTTCTTTGACGGCAAAATTCGATAATTTTTTTCGCCCGCCGCCAAAAGTTTCAATTCGCGGAAAATTTTTAACGCCGTCGTCATGGTGTAAAGCGAAAATTTTTCGCCGCCATTGCGGTTCTCGTTAAACATAGCGGTCAAAGTCGGCGCATCAAAGGGAATATTATCCCCTGCCGCGCTTATTTTTTTGAGAAAACGATAAACATCTGCCAAAATTTCCCGCGTGGGGAACACTTTGCCGCTGTCAGCCGGGGCAAAATCCTCCACCAACCCCTCTAAATTATATTGCCCCTGCCAAAGATTGAGCTGTGGGACATAAACAATATCAACGGGTTCGCTGTTCACCGTCCGCGCCAAATCCGCCCTGTTCCATGCCACCATTTTTATTTCTTTATTGCCGTTCCCCACCGTAAAAGTAAGGTGGTTGGCTTTTTTGCCGATGACCTTGGCGTTTTTGCCCTGCAAATTTTTGCACCCAAAAAGCGGCTTGGGGTTACCCATGCCGTAAGGCTCAAGAGCCTGCAACTCACTGACGGTTTTAACGCTCATATCCTGGGGTGACACCACCGCCGCCACGTTTACGACGGGGATATAATCTTCTTTTTGCAAATGTTCATTGGCATATTCGTCAAAATCCTTGGCAAAGTCGGCTATGTATTTTTCTTTTATGGTAAATCCCGCCGCCATTTCGTGTCCGCCATACGCCGTCAAATATTTTTTGAGGGAGGTTAGGGCATCAAACATATTTAATCCCTTGATACTGCGGCATGACCCTTTGCTGTTGTCCCCTTGACGGCTTATGACTACCGTGGGCAGATAATATTTATCCAATAGCCGCCCCGCCACGATGCCGATTACGCCGGAGTGCCATTCGTAGCCGTCGATGACGATTGAATGGTGAAGATCCGTCGTTGCGAGTTTTTCTTCGGCGCAGTCCAAAATTTTCTTTTCCACGTCCTGCCGCTCGGCGTTTTCGTCGTTCAGCTTGCGGGCGATAACGGCGGCTTCGGTTTCGTTGTCCGTCAAAAGAAGTTTCACTCCGTCGCTGCCGCTGCCCATTCGCCCGGCGGCGTTTATGCGCGGCGCAAGCCCAAAGGCGATATGCCCGGAGTTTAGCACTTTCCCCGTAAGCGATGCCACGTCCAAAAGCGCGTTTAGCCCCGGCGACAAATTCTTCGTATCGCCAAGCCTAATTAAACCGCTTTTTACAATACGTCTGTTTTCGCCCACGAGCGGCACAATGTCCGCCACCGTACCCAAGGCGACAAACTCCAAATCATCGACAAAATCCTCGCCCTTTATTTCTTTCCACAGGGCTTGACACAGCTTAAAGGACACGCCCACCCCCGCAAGATTTTTATCGGGGTAGCCGCAGTCATCGCGGTGGGGGTTCACCACCGCCAAAGCGTCGGGCAAAACCTGACCCGGCGTGTGATGGTCGGTGATTATAATGTCGAGTTTGCCCTTCATGGCCGCCACGTCCTCAAGGGAGGAAATGCCGCAGTCTACGGAAATGAGCAAATCGGTTTTTTCGTCGGCAATTTTGTTTAGCGCGTTTAGGTTAAAACCATAGCCTTCTTTTTGTCGGTCGGGAATGTAAAAATCCGCCTTCTTTGCCCCCAATCGACGCAAATTTTTCACCAAGAGAGCCGTCGCCGTAATGCCATCCACGTCGTAATCGCCGTAGACAATTATCTTTTCCCCCTTGTCAAGAGCTGTCTTTATCCTTTTAACTGCCGTTTCCATATCCTTCATCAAAAATGGGTCGTAAAAGGGCTGTCGCTCCGTGGGGTTCAAAAATTCGGCGGCTTTTTCCGGGTTCTTAATGTTCCTGTGCCAAAGTATTTGCGCCGTAATTTCCGAAACGCCTATGGCGGCGGCAAATTCGGCAATTTCCTCTTTGTCGTTGTCCTCGGGCAATATCCAGCGTTTCAACATCTTTTAACCATCCTTTGGTACATTAGTTACACCGGCGCAGATAAGGCGCATAATCTCTTCCGTTGTGTCGGTAATATTCTGCCGCGCATTGTTTTCGTCCATTGCCTCCGCCAGCGAAGTAACCCTTTGCAATACGGGAAAAACAGCGTCAATGCCATGCTCATGGCACGCCTTTGCTCCATTACCTACGCAACCGGCGAGAGCCACAACGGGCTTGTTAAAAATTTTGGCCGTTTCGGCAACGCCTACGGGAGCTTTGCCCATAACCGTCTGCCCGTCTATTCGCCCTTCCCCGGTGATAACCAAATCCGCGTCGCAAATATGCTCTTTTAGCCGTGTTTCCTCCAAAACGATTTTTACCCCGGACTCCAAAACAGCGTCGGTGTAGGCCAAAAAAGCAAAGCCAAGCCCGCCTGCCGCCCCCGCGCCGGGGAAATTTCGGTCGGCTTTGGCAAATTTTTCTTCGGACAGTTCGGCAAAATCCGAAAGCCACTTGTCCATAAGAGGAATATCTGCGGGGTTTGCGCCTTTTTGCGGTGCAAAAACCGCACTGCAACCATTCTCCCCGCACAGTGGATTTTCCACGTCGCAGGCAATTTTGAAGGAACACTCTTTCAATTCGGGAATAACATTCTTCGTGTCAATCTTCGCCAGCTCTTTTAAGCCCGCCGCGCCGAAAGGAATATTTTTGCCGGTCTTATCGAGCAACCCAAAGCCCAAGGCTTGAAGCATCCCCGCGCCGCCGTCGTTGGTTGCGCTGCCGCCGATGCCAACAATGAAACGGCGACAACCTTTTTTTATTGCGTCGAGTATCATTTCCCCAACGCCGTAGGTAGTGGCGCGCATTACGTCGCGTTGCTCCGATGGGACAAGAGTAAGCCCCGCCGCCGCTGCCATTTCCGCAACAGCAGTGCATCTGCCCGGCAATATTCCGTATTCGGCTACAATTTTTCTTCCCAACGGGTCGGTGACCGTAACTTTTTGTTTAACGCCGCCAAGCCCCGCCGTCAACGCGTCCGTTGTTCCCTCGCCGCCGTCGGCAAGGGGGCAAACGACCACCGTCGCATCGGGGCAGGCTTTAATTATGCCCTCTCGCGCCGCTTCGCCCGCCGCCAAAGAGCCGATACTTCCCTTAAAAGAATCAACGGCAACCACGACTTTCATTTGTACTGCTCTCCGTTTACGTTTCTTTCTCTGCAAATATTTCCACGGAAATTTTTTGATTGGGGTTTATGACAAAATCCGTCTTTGCGGGCAGGGAAATTTTGGCTATTGCCTTGCCTTCGCCTATGCTCTCCGGCGCACCGCCGTCGGTGGCCGTTTCCTCCGCTTCTTGCGGTTCTTCCACGCTTGTCACTGTGCCGTTTAGTTTATGCCCGTCTATTTCATAGCTCACAAACTGCCCCGGTTTTACTTTTTTCTTTTGCCCTTCGTCAAGTATCGCTTCAATCCACAGATTTTCCGCATCGCTTATGACCATTAGTGTATCGCCGGCCTTTAGTTCGTCGCCCGCCTTTTTATCCGACAGATGAACCGTACCGGCAACGGGCGCGGTTATTTCCGTCGATGCCCTGTCGCTTTTGGCGTTGGCAAGAGCGGCTTCGGATTGGCGCACGATTATTTCGGCGGCGGCCAACGTTTCGGGCGGCGTAGGTTCGGTTTTTGTTTCGTAAGTCACGGATGGTACGCTCCCCACCGATTTTGCCGCTTCGTATTGAGAGGCGGCTTCGTCCCGTTTGACCTTGCTGATTGCCCCCATTTCAAAGAGGTCGTTCATGCGCTTAAGCCGCGCTTCTGCCGCCGCCAACTCCGCGCCTCCCGTCGCCGCCGCCGGGTTCACCACGGGGACGGTTACTGTTTGGCCTTTTTTTAGCTGTTCAAGGTTTTGTTTGGCAAGCTCCAAGTTTTGCTCAAGCTGGGCAACATCATCCTCGGTGATGCTTACCTCCACCGTGGCCACGACATCCCCCGCCGCCACGTTTTTTCCTTCCTCCGCCGCAACGGAAACAAGTTTTCCGGCGGCGCGGGTCTTTACCCCCACCGCCACGCCGGCGATTTTAGCGTCGCGTACGGTGATTGCGCCGTCTTTGCCATAGTTGCCGCCAAAGGCGACGGCAGCAGTTATGGCCGCTGCCGCCAACAACGCCGCGCCGATTTTTAACCAACGATTTATCTTTTCGGTAATGTCTACTTCCATTTGAGAATCACTCTTTGGGGTTACGCGTTAATTTGCGCCTTGCAAAGTTCCCGCGCTTTGTCGAAGAACTTAGGCAAGGCCTGCGGATTTTTGCCGCCGGCCTGCGCCATGTCGGCGCGGCCGCCGCCGCCGCCGCCCACCTCTTTGGCGGCTTCCTTTATGATTTTCCCCGCGTTTACACCGAGGGCAACTGCGCCTTTGGCGGCTTTCACCACCAAATTGACTTTGTTGTCGCCAACAACGGCGGCAAGAACCGCCACGCCGTTATCAACCTGCGAACATATCATGTCGGCTATGTTTCTGAGTTCGTCTATGTCGGCCGCTTGGGCATGGCCGCCCACGAACTTAACCGCGCCTATTTCCTGCACGCCCATCAAAAGTTTTTGCGCGTCGGCGTGTTTACGCATATCCGCAACTTTATCCAGTTCCGTCTGCATTTCCTTCTGATTGGCCAGCATACGCTCAACCTGCGTTGGCACGTTGTCCGGCTTGGTCTTTAGAAGTTGCGCCGTTTCACTTAGCAATTCCGTCTCGCGGCGGGCAAATTCAAGGGCGGCTCTGCCCGTTATGGCTTCAATACGGCGAACGCCTGCCGCCACGCCGGTTTCGCCGACGATTTTGAACATACCTATTTCCCCCACGTTTTTCACATGAGAGCCGCCGCAAAGTTCCATGCTAAAGTCGGCTACGCTTACCACACGCACCGTCTGCCCGTACTTTTCGCCAAAGAGAGCCATTGCCCCCCGTTTTTTTGCCTCGTCGATGTCCATAAACTCGATGTTCACGTCGTCGGCATTTAATATCTCGTTGTTTACAAGCTCCTCCACGTCGGCAAGCTGTTGAGGGGATACCGGCTCAAAGTTTGAAAAGTCAAAGCGAAGCCGCTCCGGCGTAACAAGAGAACCGGCTTGGTTCACCTGCTCGCCCACCACTTTTTTCAGAGCCGCTTGCAACAGGTGGGTTGCGGTATGGTTTCTGGCCGAAGAAAGTTTCTTCTCGCGGTTGACGGATATTTTTACTTTTTCGCCCACCTTTAGGCCGCCTTCCGCCACATAAGAAACATGATACACCGTGCCGTCGGGAAGTTTCTTGGTGTTTTGCACATCAATATGAGAAAACTCGCCGTCAAGAGTACCCACGTCGCCGACTTGGCCGCCGCCTTCGGCGTAAAAGGGCGTTGCGGAAAGAATAATCCCCGCCTCTGCACCGTCGTTTACGGAATCAACCAATGCGCCATCTTGCCAAATGGCAACCACCGTCGCTTCCTTGGCGTTTTCGTCTGCGGTCAATTTGCCGGTGTCGATGCCGCTTAAATCCGGCACAGCCACCCGCTCGTTGGCGGCGCGAGCGTTGCGGGCGCGCAAACGTTGCTCTTCCATGGCCGCATCAAAACCCGCAAGGTCGAGGGTCAAATTATTTTCATGCAAAATTTCCTCCGTAAGCTCTCGGGGGAAACCGAAAGTGTCATAAAGACGGAAACCGACTTTGCCCGACAATTCCGTTTTGTTCTCGCTCTTTAACACGGAAATTTCGTTGTTCAAAAGTTCCATGCCCTGCGCCAACGTGGCGGCGAACCTGTCTTCTTCAATGCCGATGACTTTTTTGATATATTCTTTTTTGTTGGTAAGCTCGCCAAAATCGCTGGCATCCTTATAAATATCGACAACGGCATCCACCGCGCCTACCAAGAATTTATCCTTAATGCCCAACAACCTGCCATGGCGCACGGCGCGGCGCAAAATCCGCCGCAAAACGTAGCCGCGCCCTTCATTGGAAGGCAAAATCCCGTCCATTATCATTATGGACATACTGCGGGCATGGTCGGCGATTACTTTAAGGGAAATATCCTTCTTGGGGTCTGTACCGTATTCCACCCCTGCCACTTTGGCGGCGTATTCGATAATGGGGAACAGCAAATCCGTCTCGAAGTTTGATTTTTTGTTCTGCAAAACCGAAGCCAAACGTTCAAGACCGCAGCCCGTGTCAATGTTCTTGTGGGCAAGTTCCTTATATTCGCCGTCCTCCTGCTTGTCAAACTGGGTAAAGACCAAATTCCAAATTTCAAGATAACGGTCGCAATCGCAACCGACGGCGCAAGTGTCCTTGCCGCAACCGCGCTCCTCGCCAAGATCGATGTAAATCTCGGAATCCGGCCCGCAAGGACCAGGTCCTATTTCCCAGAAATTATCTGCCATTTTCACAATATGTGACGCGTCAAAACCCGGTTGCCGTTTCCAAATTTCCACAGCCTCGTCATCCTTGGGGTACACGGACACCCAGAGCTTTTCTTTCGGCAGTTCCAACACCTCGGTCAAAAATTCCCACGCCCAAGGTATAGCCTCGTTTTTGAAATAATCCCCAAAGGAGAAATTACCGAGCATTTCAAAGTAGGTTTGATGCCGCGCCGTGCGCCCCACGTTTTCAATATCGCCGGTGCGGACGCAACGTTGGCAGGTGGTTATCTTGGTGCGGGGCGGTTTCATTTTGCCGGTGAAAAAGGGCTTAAAGGGCGCCATGCCCGCGCCGATCATCAAAAGAGTAGGGTCGTCCTTGGGTATAAGGGATGCGCTCTCAAGACGCAAATGCCCATGTTTTTCGGAAAAAAAGTTTAGATACGCTTCGCGTAATTCATTGCCTGTCATGTACTTCACGGTAAAAATTCCTTCCTTACTTATTATTGCGGTTTTCGCCGTCGTTCTATCTTCCTCCAACAACAAGGATTTGTCAAGTGTCGATAAGGTAATCGGTGACAAATTCTTGGGCTATGCGGCCGTTTCTGCCGGAATGGGTCATTTCCCATTGCACGGCCTTTAGTCGAAGTTCCTCCGCCGACAAGTTTATGCCGCGTTTTTTTAGTTTATGATTGATAATGGCCAAATACTCCTGTTGCGTCGGCGCAAAATAGTGAATGATAAGGCCGAACCTGTCCGACAGGGAAACTGTTTCGTCGGCGGTGTCGTTTTTGTGGATATCGCTTCCCTCCCGCTGTTGCCAATTCTC
>CAJOQC010000037.1 GCA_905236785.1 uncultured Selenomonadaceae bacterium | reverse complement strand
CTGTTTTATCGTAAATTTTCGCGAAAAGTTAATAGTTTTTTTGAAAAAAAGCAAAAAAATCTCAAAATACTTTTGCGAATGTCTTTAGGGCATCTCTAAAAACTCACTTTATACCTCCTCCCGTCGGCTACGCCGACACCCTCTTCCTCCGAGATGAGGTCTGATTTTAAGCCTCCCCTTTTGGGGAGGTGGCAGCCCGCAGGGCTGACGGAGGGAGTTTTTAGAGGTTGCCTAAAATTGTCCACTTTAATCGAAGAGTAGCATTCGTGAACCCATCCGCCCCTTTAGGATACATCCCCTGTTAGGGGAGGCACGAAATTGCAGATGCTTGTCATGCCTTGGAAGTATTTATAACCGTTCTTATGGGATAAGGAATATTTATCCCTTCCTTGCGATAACGGCGCATAAGTTCTTTTATAAACTCGTGTTTTAGTTCCGCTTGATGATTAAATTGACTTGAGTGCAAAAACACATCAAAGTTTATGCTGGAGTCGCCGAGCGTGTGAAAGCGCACCGCCGGCTCAATGTCTATGCCGATGTGTTCGTCTTGCATCACTTTTCGCGCAACTTCAAGCGTCACTTTTTCCACTAAATCCAAATCGCTGTCGTAAGCAACGCCCACAGTGACACGCACGGTGATGTCTCGTTTTGGCATATTGTAGTTGGTTATTATCGCGCTGGCAAGTTTTTGGTTAGGGATAACAACCACGTTGCCCATTATTGATAAAATAGTGGTAAAACGCCATGTTATGTCGGTGACACGTCCTTCTTCGCCGGAAGATAAGCGAATATAATCATCAAGCCGTAATTGCTTTGATATGATTAGATAAATCCCCGAAAAAATATTGGCAAGCGTTTCTTGCATACCCAAGGCCACCGCCATACCGCCGACGCCCATTGCGGTGATGATGGGCGCAATGGAAATGCCGTAGTATTGCAAAATAACGATTATGCCCATGGCATATATTATGCAATTTACGATGTTGTTTAGGAGCGAAGTCTTCGGCAACCTCTCTTCGGAGCGTTCCAATGTTAGGGTTATAAACCCGGATATTCCGCGAGCCAAAACCCGCGTAAGGGTGAAGGCGTTGATGGTAAAAAGCACATACGAAAAAATTTTCACCAAGGACGGCGGCAAATTAACGGTATTGACTATCCAATAAACCCCCGCCACCAAGCAAAAAGACACCGGCACGCCTTTAAGCGCGTTTATAAATACGGTTTTGAAGGTGATTTCGTCCGTATCAATACGCTTTTCGATGTTGGCGTTTACAACCCGGTTCACTGCCAGACCAACGGCAAGAGCACCTATCAGTATACATATCGGTAGCGTCAATTCTTCTGCCAGCATAGCCCAATCAATTTGTGAAAAATTAAAACTATACATACAAATTCCCCTTAAAAAATTATTGTGCAAATCAACGGTTATAGATTATACTATGAAGCAGTGTCATTTTGCTATATAAATTTTACGGAGAAAATCATGACGTTAAATGTTGATATTTTTGTAAAAGGAAAAAAAATCCTCTTGCGTCGCGCTCAAAAAGACGACGTTGACTACATAATGAAACTGACGGATGATAAGGAAAACAAAAAATACATTGTAACCTTCCCGCGCAAGTGGCATGAAAGTGCTGTAACCTCGGGCGCGTCGGGCAATACTTTTGATGTGATTGTCGAAGAAATTAAAAGCGGCGCACCCGTGGGTTACATAATGATAAACGACCTCAAAAACGAATTTAACGAGGTGGAATGGACGCATTTTGTTATCGACAAAAAAGGCATAGGCTACGGACACGAAGCCATGAAACTCTTAAAGCGCTGGACCTTTGAAGTAAAAAAAGCTCACCGGGCTTGGATGGATTGTAAGGAATACAACGCCCGCGCTCTGCATCTGTATGAGAGCGAAGGAATGATACGCGAGGGGGTTATCCGCGAGACAATTATTTCGGGCGGGGTATATGAAAATCTGATAATACTCGGCATATTAGACCGCGAATATTTTGCCCGCAAAAGGGCGGGGGAAGAAGAACCGTGAGAATTATTGCGGGCAGCGCGAGGGGCGTTACGCTTAAAGCGCCCAAGACTTTCGACACCAGACCGACAGCCGACCGAATAAAAGAATCCCTGTTTAATATTTTGGGCAACAAAACCCTTGACGCAAATGTACTCGATCTTTTCGCGGGAACGGGGGCGTTGGGGCTTGAAGCACTCTCGCGGGGGGCGGCGCGAGCCGTCTTTGTCGATAAAAGCACAACGAATTTAATAAAAGAAAACGCAGCCAAAACAAAACTAAGCGAAAAAGTGACGGTGAAAAAAGGCAATGTGTCGGCGGTTATCAAATTGTTGGACGGTGAAAAGTTCGATTTAATATTTTGCGATGCGCCATACGCCAAAGGTTTAACGGAGAAAACATTGGAGGCACTGCATAGAAGCGACATTGTTGCCGACAATGCCCTCATAGCGGTCGAACATGGGCGCAACGAAGATTTTTCTTCGCCGTTTTTTCTGTTGCGACGCGTTGATTATGGGCATACCACATCAATAAGTTTTTTTAGAAAATTTTCAGAAACTCATGATTAAATATACTGCGTTTTTTGTAAGGGGGATTATGAATGGCAAAAGCGGTTTGTTCGGGCAGTTTTGACCCCGTGACCTACGGGCATATAGATATTTTTGAGCGTGCGGCGCGAATGTTTGACGAACTTATAGTTTGCGTGTTTAACAACGTGAACAAGAAACCTTTTTTCACCGCCGACGAACGAGCCGAACTGATAAGCGAGGCGACGCGCCATGTTAAAAATCTCCGAGTGGCTGTCTTTTCGGGTCTGTTGGTAAACTTCATGCAAAAAGAAGATGCACACGTTATCGTGCGCGGTGTGCGAACCGTGGCAGACTTAGAATATGAACAGAATGCGGCGCGAATGAACAAATATCTTTACGGCGATGTTGACACGGTATTTCTTTTGACAGACCCCAAATATTCCTTTGTCAGCTCGTCGGCAATTCGCGAACTTACGGCCTTTGGCGGCGGCGTGGAAGGCTTGGTGCCGCCGTGCGTGGCGCAGGCGATAGTAAAACGACAGGATAAATCCATCGAGAAAAAATTTGATTTGCGCTTTTGATTAAAATAGACTATTATAATACGCGCAGTGAATTTATTTGCTATTATTTACTATGGGAAGAAGTGATAGTATGGCAGTACGCGATACATTGGATAAAATAGAAAACTTGGTGGCGGGTGCGTCTCATATGCCCCTCACCGCCAAAATTTTGGTTGACGAAAACGACCTTGTGCATTTTGTGGAGGATTTAAGAAACGATTTGCCCGAAGAATTGGGCAAGGCGGAAAAAATCATGGCCGAACGCGACGACATCATCGCAGCGGCGCAAAAGGATGCCGATAACATAATAGAAGCCGCCCGCGAAAAAGCTGCACGAATAATGGAAGAGAGCGAAATAATGCGAGCCGCCCGCGAACAGTCCGAGGCAATCTTGCAACAAACGCGAGCAGAAGAGCGGGAGATTATGGAGCGCACTCAAGAAAACGCCAAGCAACTCCGCGACGATGCCGACCGCTATGCAAATCAAGTGTTCGACCAGTTGATTGCTCATGTAACCGGAACTTTCCCGGGTATTCAACAGGCATATCAAGCGGTGCAACAAACCGAGCAAGGGCTTCAACAGGCACGGCAGGTTTTGCAACAGGCCAAGGAACAAATGAATCGCGCCGCAGCCGCAGCGCCCGCCGTTACAATGCAGCGCCATCCGTCGCAGATGCCGCCTCATGCCACGCTAAGCTAAAAATTTGTTTTTTGCCGAAAGAAAATGCCTTCCCATTATGGGGAAGGCATTTCGTATATATTGACGGAACTGCTAAGATAAATTTCAAAGGTACGCGGCCATGGATAACTTATGTCGGCGTTAAGATTGTCGGCGCGAAGATAAATTTTGCCAAAGGGCGAAGTTACCGAAAATTTGCCGCAAAAAGCGGGCAAACGGCGAAAAATATCAATTTGTTGTTTCATTCCCCGGTGCAACATATTATTGGCAAAACGATAATTATGCTCTAAATCAAGATCGGCTGTGTTTACATAGCCGGTCTTTTTTAATGCGCTGTTCACCTCGTCGATAACCTGTTTAAGGTAAAAGGAATCTTCAAGAAAACGATTGTTCAACAGGGGAATGTTCTTCGCATAAAGGTTTAACAGCTCCCCGCGATTGTCGGCGCGTTTTTTCATGGCGGCAAAAACCGCTGCCTGAGCCGTTGTCGTGCCTACGGAATTTGAGGCTGTGTTCCAGCCGCCGTAGGCGATTAACGCGTTTAAGGCGGCGTTTTGTTCCGTTAAAAGGGGCAAAATTGTTTCGTCGCGGCGAAAATGTTCGCTTAAATCAACAAGGGCAACCTGTTCGCCGCTTTCAAGGGCGTTTTTGATAAACCTTGCGCTGTCGGCGCGGCTTTTTGCCCTTTCGTCGTTGTTGTTTACCGCCGATACAAATAGTATAAAATCCGCCTTTGTGGGGTCGCTTATGATTTTGCCGCCCAACAGTCGGATTTTTTCGTGGGATGTTTCCGACATACTTACGGCCATGTACGGCATTATTTTGTCGGCGCAATTATCCGCAAACTTTAGATAAACCTTGGGAGTTTCCTTCAATTCCGCACATTTTATCGCCGCCAACAGCGAGTATGCTATTTCGTCCGCGCCATGGGTCAAAAACACTTTGTCCTCGCCGATTTTATTGTCAACAAGATATTTTTTTAATTTTTCCTTCTCAATATTCGGTATACTGAACGGTTCGCCGTCATCCTGACCCAAGACAAGTTCAGTAATTGTCCCTTCTTGGGCAAGCTCTACAAGGGTGCGGTTTAACATGGCGTTGGCGGAAAATTTTTCCAAATATTTGCTCATGGAGGCGGCAGAAATTTTTTGCTCCAATTCGTTTAGTCGATTTTCGTCATAATCCGCGCCGAAATATTTTCGCCCCGACAGGCGCGAATATTCTTCGATGTAACGCCGCTCGTAATAGCCGTCGATTTCGTCTTGAGGCTGCAACCGCGGCAAAATGCCGAAAACATAAATGGGCAACTGCGGATATTTTTGACGAAATTCCCGTAAAAATTTTGTTATGTCTGTAATTTGATCCTCTGTGACCGCAGTCCTTCGCGCCGCCAACAATCCGCCGCAAAGAAGTTGGTCGGCGGAAATTATGGCGGCCTTAGCCCCGACAGCATTCTTAAAGAGCCATTCGGCACATTTATCTGTTTCCCCGGGCAAGGAATAATAATCAAGAAGTTCCGCCGGCGGCGCAATTACATCATAACCGGCCATGCGCCCAAGGTCGATAACGGCATTTTTGCAGGGCGGGCGGCTGTCCAGAGGAAGAAGGATTATTTTGCCGTCGGTTTCGTAAACCGGCTCGATAATTTTTCCGCCAATAGGCGGCGAAAAGAAAAAATGCGTCGCAAAAATAATTGCGACGCACAAAATCACAATCGACAAAAACGCCGCCGAGCGCAATCCGCAAGTAAAATCTTTGACATTTTTGCATTTTACATGACTATTAAACCTTTGGCAGTACAAGTTTCAACGCCTCGCTCACGGACGCCACTCCATAAATTTCGATTCCGCTATACCTGTCTTTTAATTGCAGATAATTTTTTTTGGCTATAACGGCGCGAGCAAAGCCCAAGCGTTTAGCCTCGTTTAGCCGAAGTTCCGCCCGCGCCACGGGGCGAACATCGCCGGATAGGCCGACTTCGCCGAACACGATTGTCTTTTCCCAAGGTTTGCGATTTGCAAAACTTGAAGCCATTGCCATGCAAATTCCAAGGTCGGCGGCAGGCTCGTCAATTTTCATTCCTCCCGCCGCTTTGACAAAAATATCGCACGCGCCCAACCCCGACAAATGCACCCGTCGCTCCAATACGGCAAGCAAAAGTTGAAGCCGTTTAATGTCGATTACGTCGCTTACGCGATGCGGCGGAACGTATGGCGTAGGGGCAACCAAAGACTGAAGCTCCACCAACAATGCCCGCGTTCCTTCCATGACGGGGATAATCACAGTCCCCGCTCTGTTGCCCACGTCGGACAGAAAAAGCCGCGACGCGTCGGGAACATCGACAAGCCCCGTATCCCGCATTTCAAATATGCCCAGTTCGTTGGTGTTGCCAAAACGATTTTTCACCGCCTTTAGCACTCTGTAGTCTGAGGTACGCTCTCCTTCAAAATACAGCACCGTATCAACAATATGCTCCAATATTCGCGGCCCAGCCAGCGTGCCGTCTTTGGTGACGTGACCTATGACAAAGGCGGCTATGCCCATTGATTTAATTATACGCAAAATCTCCGCCGCACATTCGCGCACTTGTGAAACGCTGCCCGCCGCGCTTTCTAGCTCCGGGCGATACATTGTCTGTACGGAATCAATAACCGTCAAACTTGGCCTGATGTTTTTTATGTGGGTTTCTATGTTGGTTAAATTAGTTTCGCTTACCACCGTTAAGTTTTCATGAAGAGCATTGAGCCGTTCGGCGCGCATGCGTATTTGCCCCACGCTTTCTTCCCCGGTGACATAAAGAATTTTTTTGCCCGTTGCCGCCAAATTGGCGCAGGTTTTTAATGTAAGGCTTGACTTACCCACGCCCGGATCTCCTACGATGAGTACCATGGAATCGGTGACGATGCCGCCGCCCAAAACCCGGTCAAATTCGGCGGAAGCAGTAGAATAGCGCGGCAACACCTCCGCGCCGATCTCGGTAATCGGCATGGGGCGGCTCGCCGTGTTTAGACCGCGCCGTTCTGTCTGCTGATCTTTTTCCTCGATGGCAAATTCTTCCGTCATAGTGTTCCATGCGCCGCAACCGAAACATTTGCCCGTCCATTTTATCGACTCATGCCCGCAAACGGAACATACAAAAACGGTTTTTTTCTTCTTCGGCATAATCACACCCGCGTCGTTGCCTTTGTTGCGTTGCTGTTTTTCTTGACAACTTTCGGTGTGCTTTTCTTGGTAAATTCCAAAGTGTCGCCGGATTTTTTGACGCTTACGGTATCTCCCGCCTTAAATTCACGCGACAACATACGAGTTGCCAGTTCATCCTCTAACAGTTTTTCCACCGTGCGCCGCAATGGCCTTGCGCCGTAATTTGCATCCGTTCCCTTGTCGATTAAGAAGTTTTTGGCCGATGGGCTGACTTCAAGGTTTATGTTGCTTTCGTCAAGCCGTGCCTTTACCTGTCGCAGTAAAATATCAAGTATCTTGGTGAGATTGCGGCGGCTTAGTGAGCCAAATACCACGGTTTCGTCGATACGGTTCAAAAACTCCGGCTTAAACGTCCGCCGCACTTCCCGCATGACGTTTTTTTCCGCGATAAGTCGGCGTTTTTCTTCCGGTATTTTAATCGTGGAAAAACCCATTATTCCTTCGTCGTCGTTTTTTAAGAAATTCGCGCCGATATTTGATGTCATTATTATTACCGTATTGCAAAAATCTACCTTGCGCCCTTTGCCGTCGGTGAGATGTCCGTCGTCCAAGACTTGCAACAAAAGATTAAACACGTCGGCACTTGCCTTTTCAATCTCGTCGAGCAAAATAACGGCATAGGGGCGGCGACGAACCGCATCTGTAAGTTGCCCCCCTTCTTCGTAGCCGACATATCCCGGCGGCGCGCCAACCATACGCGACACAGAATATTTTTCCATGTATTCGCTCATGTCAAAACGAATAATTGCATCTTCAGTGCCGAAAAGATTCTCAGCCAAGGCTTTGGCAAGTTCCGTTTTGCCGACGCCCGTCGGCCCCAAGAACATGAATGAACCTATTGGGCGTTTGGGGTCTTTTAACCCCGCCCGCGCCCGTCGAATGGATTTGCAAAGAGCGGCCACGGCTTCGTCTTGCCCGACGACCCGTCGCATGAGATTTTTCTCCATGTTAAGAAGGCGATCAGATTCCTTGGCGGCTATTTCCCGAACGGGTATACCCGTCCAAGCGGCGGTCACGTCCGCCACGTCGCCGGAGGTAACAACAACGCGATTGTTTGTTTCGGCCGTTTCGCTTTGCAGTTGTTGCAGTTCTTTTTTGGCTTGTATTTCTTCGTCCCGAAGTTTGGCCGCTTTTTCGTATTCTTGAGCGGCAATGGCGCGGCGTTTTTCGTAGCTTAGGCGGCTTACTTCTTCCTCAAGATTGTCGATTTTACGGGTTGCGGCGCGTCCAAAACTTCTTGTTTTTACTTTGGCCGCCGCCTCGTCCATAAGATCGATTGCCTTATCCGGCAAATAACGATCGCGAATATAACGATGGGAAAGCCTCACCGCCGCCTCCACCGCCTCGTCTTCAATTTGAGCATTGTGAAAAATTTCGTATTTTTCCTTTAGCCCGCGCAAAATCTCCACTGCTTCGTCGGGGGTAGCTTCTTCCACGTTGACGGTTTGAAAACGTCGCGAGAGTGCCGTATCCTTTTCAAAATGTTTTTTGTATTCGTCAAGGGTGGTAGCGCCGATAACTTGCATTTCCCCTCGCGAAAGGGCAGGTTTCATTATATTTGCCGCATCCAAAGACCCTTCTGCCGCGCCTGCGCCGACAAGTGTATGCAGTTCGTCAATGAAAAGAATTATGTCGCGGTTATTCTGCACTTCGTCCATTACGCCCTTTAGTCGTTCTTCAAATTCGCCGCGGTATTTTGCTCCCGCCACCAAATTTGCCATGGACAAGGAAATTATTCGTTTTTTCTTTAATACCGAGCTGACCGTGCCTTCGGCAATACGGCAAGCCAAGCCCTCGGCGATGGCGGTTTTGCCGACGCCCGGCTCGCCGATTAACACCGGGTTGTTTTTTGTGCGGCGGGATAAAATCTGCACCACTCTCTCTATTTCTTTATCCCTGCCGATTATTGGGTCAATCTTTCCGTCTTTGGCAAGTTGCATGAGGTCGCGGCCAAAATCGTCCAAATAAGGCGTTTTTGTGTGGTTCTCTTCCCATGGACTCGGCGGCTCGACATTGCCGCGGAGCATTTGCAGAACAATTTCACGCATTTCTACGTTGTCCGTGCCAAGGGCAGAAAGAGCGGCAACCCCGGTGCAGTCTGTTTCGTTTAGCATACTTAGAAGAATGTGTTCCGTGCCGATGTACTCCTGCTCCAATTCTTGCGCCTCAAAAGCACTCATTTCCATTACCCGTTTGGCCGTGGGCGTGTAATATGGGTTATTGGCGCGGAAATTTTCTTCGTCGTTAGCCATGGTTTTTAACAATTCGTCCAAGGTTTCGTAGTTTATGCCGACGACGTTCATTGCTTTGGCGGCCACAGAATTTTCTTCATGAGCCATGCCAACAAGCAAATGCCCTGTGCCGATATGACTGAGCCCTTCCGATTTAGCTTGTTTTTGGGCAAATTCGATGGCTTTTATGGCTGTGGAAGTAAAACGCCCCCGTGCTGATTTTTGTTTTTTGGGCGCACCGAACATAGACCCGCTGTAACGAAGAGCGCACTCTTCGCAAAGATTTTTTTCAATCCTTCCGTCCGGCCCCACTTGAACTATATGTACATGCGCTTCGTTTTTGCCACATTCTTCGCAAAGCATATTTTTTCCTCTCTTCTTGCAGACTTTTTATACTACTCACCGTTAAAAAGCGGGCATCGCCAAAAACTCGCTTTTATACCTCCTCCCGTCGGCGTAGCCGCCCCCCCGAAGGAAGTGGCAGCCCGCAGGGCTGACGGAAAGAATTTTTAGATGTTGTTTTTTTTCTATATTTTTGCAAAGTCAAGAAAAGTTTTCCAAGGTCAAAAACATTGACTTTATGAGCCGTACCCGTTCGGCATCGTTTATGGAATTTGAACGATAAAAAGCCGAAATTGTTTGCATCATCAAGGCCGCCTCGCGATTCGTTATCATCTGATGTTGTAACAGGTAACGTGCATAAGACTGTATTTCGGCAAAAGTTGTCTTTTCGTTTACTTTTTCCAAAATGTCTTGATAGACCATGTTTTTTACGGAAATAACTTCAATGCGGATATATCCGCCCAAACCGCGCCGCGACTCCACAGCAAACCCCTTGTCATGGGTAAAGCGAGTGGATAAAACATAACTTATCTGCGACGGGGCGCAAGAAATTTTGTCGGCAATATCTGTGCGTTTAAGTTCCACTTTTCCGTCCTGTTGCTCGGACAGTTGTCGCAAAATATACTCTTCGATTAAGTCTGCAACATTCATAATTTCACCTTCATCGTATAGGCTAAATATTGACTATTTGACTTTTGGCAATAATTATATTTGACTTTTTGATATTATGCAAGAGGAATTGTAAATTTATTTATAAGAAGCACGGTTGTGTCAATAGTTTTGTGTAAACACAAGGGCATCTCTAAAAACCCACTTTATATCTCCTCCCGTCGGCTTCGCCGACACCCTCCTCTAAGATGAGGGCTGATTTTAAGCCTCCCCTGAAAGGGGAGGTGGCAGCCCGCAGGGCTGACGGAGGGGTTTTTAGAGGTTACCACAAATAGTCCTTTGTTGTTCGCCTAATTACGGCGTATTTTCGTCATAATACGAAACTTATACTGATCTGCCCACGCTTGCGCGGGTAT
>CAJOQC010000036.1 GCA_905236785.1 uncultured Selenomonadaceae bacterium | reverse complement strand
GGGGAATTTTCTTCGGTTTCCCGCAAAATCATTTCGTTCATGCCAAGAACGGCATTTAGGGGTGTTCGTATTTCATGGCTCATGTTGGCCAAAAATTCGCTCTTAGCTTTGTTGGCTCGCTCGGCTTCGGCTTTAGCTTCCCTAAGTTCGTCGCTTTCGGCCACCTTCAGCTCGGCGGTGAAGGAATAAAGAGTAAATATGCTAAACAGCAACAACAGCAGGAAAAACACCCAAACAACCAAGCGGTGAATATGGGTGACGCCGGCAATTATACTTTGCCAATCCGCATAGCCCACGATGATAAAATCATCAAGAACATCCGCGCCGAAAACGACATATTCCCGGTCGATTTGCGGCGAATAAATTGCCGTTGAACTTTGCGCGGACAAATGTTCAATTAGTTCGTATATTCCCTTAGGCGCTCCGCTAACATTGCTGTCGTAGAAACGGTCGCCCTGGCCGTAGCCGACATAAGGCACGATAACTTTGCCCGTGTTTCGGTCACAAAGCAAAATATTGTTGCTGATGTTGCTTTTTAGGTGAAAATATTTGCTTTTAAGGGCAGCATCTCCGTAAACTTTGTAAAGCACATAACGGACGTTGTTGCCGTAAATAACGGGTGCGCTCATCACTAAACCAACATCGTCATAATAGCGTACACAATCGTTGCCTTTCATGCTTATTCTTAGCTGTTCGGCGGCTTTTTCCGACAACGGCGTACCCGCGACCACTGTGCCGTTTATGTCAGCTATGCCCACCATTGTTCCCGGTTCGCCGATTACTATGGATTTAATTAAACCTTCCGGGGTAACAGCAGACGACACGAGCATCAGCGAATAGCGGCGCATTTGTTCAAGCTCACCTTCAAAACGTTCGCGAGCTATTTGAGCGGTTATATCCGCTTGACCTGCCACATATTTGGTCATTTCGGCGTTTAGCATGGTTTCCATTTTGCTTAAGACCAAAAAGCCCAACAGCCCCAAAAAAGCCATAAAGACCAAAAAACGGCTGATGAGTTTCATTGCAAAACGGAAAAGATTTTTTTTTGCGGTATGGGATGTCATGGTTTCGGATAATTTTTGATTAAGTTCCTCGTTGATTTCCTTAGTTGCCAATGATTATCACCCCTTTTGCCAACCAATCCATTTGTTTTTGAAAATATTTGTTGCTTATTGCCTCATCGGCCTTTGAACGCAACATACCGTTACGGTCGTAAATCTCGCCGGCGAAAATCAGTCGTTCTTTTTTTATTTCATAACGGGTTGTTTCCATTAAAGCAAGTTCGCGGGGGGTTAATTTGTTTTTGACAAACTCGGCATCCGTTCTGCTCTTGTCCTTGATGTCGGCAGTGTTGGCGAAGTAATACGAATGGCGGCTGTCGTGGCGAAGTATATCGAGGTAAACATTTTTCCAATCGGTTTTTATTGCCCCCAGACAGAAATGCATATTTGGATAATTTTCGTTGGCGGCAATGAAATAAATTCCGGCGCGCTCGGCGGCCTTTGGAATGGTGTCGCCGTTTTGGTTAAAAGTAAGCACGTCAACCCGCTCGGCTTTTAGGTTGCGGACGATTTGTTCCTCATGATCCTTGTTGTCGTAGCCGCTTGTCCAGCCGACCAAAACAGTTGCGTTTGGATTTACCCGTTGCGCTCCCAGGGTGAAGGCGTTGATGTTTAGGTTTATGTCCGAATTGGGAAACGGCGCAATATAACCTACACGATTTGTTTTGGTGCGAAGCCCCGCCAACATACCGGCTACATATCGCTGTTCGTACTGCGACACAGAGTATTTGAAAATAGAATTTACATAAGGATTGTTGTTGATTGAATAAAAACGCACGTTGGAAATATTTACGGTGTAGTTCTCTGCACCGCGTAAATGTTCCGCATCGATGAAAAATATCACGTTTGCCCCGCGCTCTGTTAATTCCTTCACGGTATTTATGCTTGATTCCCTGTCGGTGGGTACGTTTTCTCTAATCAATAGTTCGTAGCCCAATTCTTTACAGGCAGCGGCAATGCCCTCATATTGAGCACGGTACCACCCCGCGTTATCCCTGTTGCCGGGCATTATAAAGCCGATTTGCTGTTTACCCGACCAAGCCTGCGCGCCAAACTGATAAATCGAGAGGACTATCGCCGCAAGAAGGACTATTGCCGCGCCGAAATTTAGGACATAAAATCGACGCGTTAATTGTTCGTCGGTTGCCGTTTTCAAAATTTGTCGCCCCCTTCGCTTTCGTCTATGTCGCTTATATCACCGTGTTCTTTCTCTTCGTCGGATAAATCCGCCATGTTGGCGGTGATAACGAAGGGCGCATAGATGAATATGTCCATAACAAGCCATACCGCCTGCAAAACCCCGCCCATAACCGAATGGGAACTCATTACGGAGTTTAGCATTATGGGCATGACGGGGGAGGTACCCTCAATGAACACCGGCACGATTTCCCATGATACGGCTATGTAACCAACCAACGTATTGGCAAGCGGAGCTAACAAACACGGAATGAGGAAAATTGGGTTAAGCACAACCGGCAGACCGAAGACAAAAGGCTCGAATACATTAAAAAACATCAACGGCAAGCCTAACTTGGCCGCCCCCCGCCATGATTCATGCCGGGAGAAAACCAAAATTGCTATGGAAAGAGCCATGACTTGCACCAAGCCCACGCGGAAAAATGTGTCGGTAAAAATATTTTCGACGATGCCGGTTTGGTTGGCCGCCTGAGCCGGAAGATAAATAAATTCGCCCACGACGGAGGTAAATTCGTAACCCGGCAAACCGACCCACCACAAGAACCACACAACCGCTTGGTACAACAACACAAAAACCGGCTCTTGGAAAACGGGCGAGCCGGCTTCCTGCCGAAGAAAATCGACAAAATGCAAATACACAACCGAAAGCGAGAAGGACACGCCCGTATAGACCAACATTGTCAGCATGACCGGAATTACTTCCGCCACAAAATTTCTAAGAGCCGGGTTTAGGTAGCGGGGCAATTTGGGTTTTAATATTTTCTGTTTCGAGAAAAACGCCAACAGCCATGTTGACAAGAATGCCGCCATGGTTGCCGAAAAAAAATTGCGCCCGATGAAGTATTCGCTAAATTCACTGCTCCTGCTCCATACCGGCATCATGAAAATAAACGAACCGCAGGCGCAAAAAAGAGTCAGCGTTCGATTGGTCTTAAATATCCCCGACAGTTTATTCGCCAACGACATGGTGAGCATCAGTGAAACTGCGCCGTATCCGTAGCCCGTTGCAATCTTAAAAAACGACAAGGTTTCTATAACGGCGTTTTGCCTGTAGCTGTCCCCGGTAAGCCCCCCCGTCAACCAAAAACCGAGGTTTAGACCTTGCTCGCCTATGACGGGGCCGTGGGGGTCAAAAAAGAAGCTACACATTATGTCAAAAACCGCCACGGCCACCCAAAAGGGCATTATCATAAAAAAAGAATGTCTTAACGCCCGTAAATATTTGTTTTTGTAAAGCCGCGCCGCCAAAGGCAAAAGACGTAATTCGCCAAACGTATCGACGCGTTCCGCGCGTTCCATTCGTCAATTTACTCCTTTATTTTAGCCCAGAATGTTGTCCATCATCTTTTCCGCCAGGGTTCTATTCACCCGCTCCACAAGTTCTTTGGGCATAAACGGTTTTTTTATGTAGCCGTTGGCTTTTAACATACCCGCCTTTATAACCGTTTCCTTGTCGGCGGTGGCGGTTAAAAAGATTACGGGAATAGAGTTCCATTCCTCATGCTCGCGAATTAACTCAAGGGTTTTTATGCCATTCATGCGCGGCATTTGAATGTCCAAAAGGATTAAATCGGGCATTGTTTTGCCCTGCAAAAGCTCAATGCATTTATAGCCGCTGTCGGCGAGAACAACATCATTATCCGTTTCCTTCTTTAGGATAAACTCCGCCATTTTAAGATTCATTTCGTCGTCGTCGACAACCATTATCAAACTCTTGTTATTTTCCGCCATTTTTATATACCTCGCGAATCATCAAAAAACATTACAAAACTCAATCAGTGTTATTCTACATATGGTTGCCGTTTCCCTTTAATTTCTTTTCTTTTTTGAAAGTAAAAATAGCAGAAAGAGTGAAAGAAAAATGTTTTTCGTCAATATCATTCTTGACAAAACCCCATGCTTATTTTATCATAACATTCATAAAATGATATTGTCTCATCAAGAGCGGTGGAGGGACCGGCCCTGTGAAACCGCGGCAACCCCAGTTTTAGGACGGTGCCAATTCCTGTGAAGATGAGAGTAAAAAAGCCTCTCTCTTTGTCGGAATGATAAGGAGAGATTTTTTTGTCAAAAAAGGAGGTTTATGTTATGAGCAAAAAACGTATGTTTTTTACATCGGAATCGGTGACGGAAGGTCATCCCGATAAGATGGCCGACCAAATTTCCGACAGTATTTTGGATGCGATAATCGAAAAAGATCCTATGGGGCGCGTAGCTTGCGAGACTTTGGTTACCACCGGGCAAGTGCATGTGGTGGGCGAAATTTCAACGTCCTGTTACATTGACATACCGCATATTATTCGACAAACGGTGGCCGACATAGGCTATACGGACGCAAGCTATGGCTTTGATGCAAAAACCTGCGGTATTTTGGTTTCCCTTGACGAGCAGTCGGCGGATATTGCTCTTGGGGTAAACAAAGCGTTAGAGGCCAAAAAGGGGCATATGGAAGAAGATGCCATAGGTGCAGGTGATCAAGGCATGATGTTCGGTTATGCCACGAACGAAACGCCGGAATTTATGCCGCTTCCCATTGCATTGGCTCAACGATTGGCGCGTCGGCTTGCCGAGGTGCGTAAAAACGGCGAATTGCCGTACTTGCGGCCGGACGGAAAAACACAGGTTACGGTGGTTTATGAGGACGATAAGCCGGTGTTTGTCGATACGATTGTCATTAGCACTCAACACGCGCCGGAAGTAAGTATTGAGCAGATTGAGAAAGATTTAACAGAAAAAGTGGTTCGTCCTGTTGTTCCCACCGAATTTTTGCGCGACGAAACAAAATATTTCATAAACCCTACCGGCAAATTTGTTATCGGCGGGCCGCAGGGCGATTCAGGGCTTACGGGGCGTAAGATAATAGTCGATACATACGGCGGTTGGGCGCGACATGGCGGCGGCGCATTTTCGGGAAAAGATCCTACAAAGGTGGATCGTTCGGCCGCTTACGCGGCGCGTTATGTGGCCAAGAATATCGTTGCAGCGGGTTTGGCAAGTCGTTGCGAGATTCAACTGGCCTATGCTATCGGCGTGGCGCGGCCTGTTTCTGTCATGATTGACACCTTTGGCACGAATAAAATTCCCGAAGAAAAAATCGAAAAACTTGTTGCCGACAATTTCGACCTCCGACCGGCGGGCATTATAAAAATGCTCAATCTGCGGCGGCCTATTTATCGGCAGACGGCGGCATACGGACATTTCGGCAGAACCGATATTGACTTGCCGTGGGAACACACGGATAAGGCAGAATTGCTGAAAAAAGCCGCCGAGTTGTAATATTTGTTTTTTTCTTTCGACAAGGTGATAAAATAGGCTGACAGCATCGCTGTCAGCCTATTTTATCAAACGGTCAGTTGATTTGAAGTATTGTCATAAAGTAAAAAAGGTTCCATGCATAGGCATGAAACCTTTGGCCGAACAAATCATCCTCTCCCACGGTACCAAGAACGGCTTGACTTTTCCCAAGACCTGAGAACCACATTCAAATCTTACCCGGCGTACATCGTGCAATGACATCCGTGTTGTTGCCGACTGCTAAAAGTCACGATAATGCGTAGCGCCCGAAAAATCAGTTCCGTACATAACATTGAAAACCGAACATTTATGAATAAAACTACAATACTACAATGAGGCATTTGTCCCTCAGGAGAGAATAACCGACGACCATAATCTGCTATCTGCTGCTTGGCGGCGAAGTCTACAACCGCTTGCAGGATATATGCTTCCTTATGGGAAAATTATACTATATTTTTCGTGAATGTCAATAACATAATTAACAGAAAAATATATTTTTTTGTTGATAGAAGCAGGAATTTATTGAAATTCTCTCGAAGAAGAATATAGCACACAGGCGTAAACATAAAGATATTTGTAGGCATAGATGTTTATATTTTGGCGATGGTTTGAAGACTGTGTAAAATCTGAGGGTATTGCGGCAGTGCAAACGCGCCCTTTTTTATTGCCAAAAAAGAAGGAGGCATTGAGTGTGGAAAAAGCCGAAGTAATTGTTGTTGGCGGCGGCGCAACGGGTGTCGGGATATTGCGTGATTTATCCATGCGCGGCGTAAACGCGCTTCTTATAGAAAAGCGGGATTTGGCAAACGGAGCAAGCTCCCGCTTTCATGGGCTGTTGCACTGCGGCGGGCGTTATGCGGTGAAAGATCAAGAAGCGGCCAAAGAATGTATCGTTGAAAACATGATTTTGCGGAAAATCGGCAAGTCCTGCGTGGAGCCAATCGGCGGTATGTTTGTCCGCCTAAAGGAGGATGACCCGGACTATGAAGAACAATGGGTGAAAGGATGCGCTAAAAGCAACATAGAAGCGACACCCATAACCCTTGAAGAAGCCTTTGCCAAAGTGCCGCGCCTGTCGCGCAACAATGCTGTTTCGGCTTATCTGGTGCCGGATGCCGCCATTGACGGCTTTAGGATGGCATGGCAAAACATTGATTCGGCCAAACGTTACGGCGGCAGGTTTAAGACTTATACGGAACTTATCAAGGTGCATCAAAAAAACGGCGAGGTAGAAGGAATACGCGTCCGCAACTACATAAACGGCGAAGAGTACGATATTTTCTGCAATATACTGATTAACGCAACCGGCGGTTGGGCAGGAAAAGTGGCGAGTTTGGCGGGGCTTTCCGTAGGCGTTCAGCCCGATAAAGGCACGCTTATCGCCTTCAACCAACGAATTGCGGATTGTGTGGTAAATCGCTTGCATAAATCTTCCGACGGGGATATTTTCGTTCCGCATGGTTCAATTACGATACTCGGCACGTCTTCCATGAGCGTACCCAACCCCGAGGACACCGCCACATCCCGCGCCGAAGTTGAAAATCTTCTAAAAATCGGCGAGCGTACCTTTGAAAATTTGCGAAGTTATCGTATACTTCGCACCTTTGCCGGTTCGCGCCCCCTTTATATACCGCCCGGCGGCGCATCCGGGCGCGGCGCCTCTCGCGGGTTTGCCGTTATAGATCATGAAAACGACGGGTTAAAGGGCATGATGACCATTGTAGGCGGCAAGTTTACCACTTATCGTCTGATGGCGGAAAAAATAACCGACAAAATTTGCGAAAAATTAAACGTAAAAGAGCCATGCCGAACCGCTGAAGAACCCCTTGTACCCGAAGTTTCCGAAAGCGAAAAAGAAAAGGCCGGGAAATTTTTTCCGTCGTTCGGCACGAATCTTGCGGCTGCGCGCTTGGGGGCGGAACGGTTTTCCCGTGTTGCGGAAGAACTAAAAAAGAATCAAAAATCCCGCGAGCTTGTTTGCGAGTGTGAAAATGTAACCTTGGCGGAAGTCGAAGAAATAGCAAAAGAAGATTCTTGTTATATTGTAAACGATATTCGTCGTCGTACTCGAATTGGCATGGGAACCTGTCAAGGCACTTTCTGCGCCTTTAGAAGCGCGAATGTTTTTGCCGCGTGTGGCAAGAATGATATGGCCAAAGACACTCTTTCGCAGATGAAAGGCTTCTTGCAAGGTCGGTATAAAGGTATTCGCCCCGTGTTGTTTGGGCGCGCCCTGCGCGAAACGGAAATGTTGCGCGGCCTTTACGAGCTGACCTTCAACGTAAACGGAGGAAACAAGGCATGACGAGTACAATCGTTATAGGCAGCGGTTTTGCCGGGCTGACGGCGGCTCTTTTTTGCGCCGAACGCGGTCAAAAAGTCACGCTTTTAACTCATGGCGCGGGAACGTTGCCGTTAAACAGCGGCGTAATTGACGTTTTGGGTTATGACGAAACACGCGTCCGGGTTGTATCCCCCCGCGAAGGGTTAAAAAAACTTTCGGCGAATCATCCTTACAATAAAATAGGTATTGCCACGGTGGAAAAGGCAATAACGCATTTTTTGGCAACAGCCGAAAAATATGGTTTCCCCTACTGCGGCAATCTTGATAAGCAAATTGACGTGCCGACTCCCGCCGGGACACTAAAACCCACTTGTCTGTCGCCAAAATCCTTGGACGCGACCGATGTTTCCGGCAAAGTGACGGTGGTTGTTGTTAAAGAACTAAAGGATTTTTACGGCGAGATTATAGCCGCAAACTTGAAAAAATTTTTGCCCCAAACGACTGATTATAACATTGTCACGTTTGACAGCGGGCTAACCGGCGGGCGCGATATAACGACACTTGATGTTGCGCGGCTTTTGGACACAAAAGAGGGGCGCGACAGATTTATCGCGCAAATGTTGCCCCATGCAAAAGATACAACTTTCATAACTCCGCAGATTTTGGGCGCAACAAACGGCGAATGTGCCGAATATATAGAAAGCAAACTTAATACGCGGGTGATTGAAACCACTTGTCTGCCGCCCTCCGTAAACGGTCTGCGTCTAAGAAATATGCTTCTTGGCGCGTTGCAAAGCCTAAAAGTGAAAATTGTCGAGGATACTACGGTGCTTCGTGCCGAAAGACAAAACGGCAAGTGCATAGCCGTAGTCGCCAAAGCGGCGGCGCGGGAAAAACGCTACACGGCCGATCGTTTTATTTTGGCCACCGGCGGTATCTACGGCGGCGGCGTAATTCTGCCAAAGTTTGAAGAGCCGAAAGAGCCTATTTTCGATTTGCCCGTTTGGTTTATCCCCGGCGAAGAAAATCACAGCAACGAAGAATTTTTTTCCGATAAACCCCAGGGTTTTGCACAAATGGGCATAATGACCGATGAAAATCTTTTGCCCGTCGATAAAAACGGCAATCGGATTTTAGATAACGTTTACATAGTGGGCAGAAATTTGGCGGGTTTTGATTTTTGCTTTGAACATTCGGGCAATGGTGTTGCATTGTCCTCGGCGTATAAAGTTGCAACGATTTGAGGGGGGGCGCAAAAATGAGCGAAACAAACAAAAGCAAGCCGACGGAAGAAGCGACTTTGTTTAGCGGCGATTATTGCCTGTCTTGCACCTCTTGTATGGCGGAGTGCCCGGTTATGAAGGCCACTATGGATTATCGAGGGCCAAAATTGGTGGGGCCATCTCATGGGCGTATGCATTTTTCCCAAGAGGACACGGAAAAAAGTTTGGAATTTTGCTCCAACTGCAAAAGTTGCGATCGCATTTGCCCTTCCGGCGTGTCGGTATCGACGCTTAATATGTTGCAACGGGCAAAATACTACAAGACGCATCCCCACCCGCGACGGGACGAAATATTGGCGCATAGCGAGAAAATGGCAAAATTGGTACGGTCTTTGCCTCTTGGTCAATTTTGCGCCAACATGGGCATGAAAATCGGCAGTACATTTGGCGTGTTCAAGGCCATGGGCATAGCCGAAGAACGAAATATGCCCGCTTACGCCCCTCAATCGTTTTTGTCGATTTTTAAGAAAATAAAGCAGACGCCCTATGAGAAAAAAATTGTTTTCTATCCGGGGTGTTTCATAAACGACAACAATCCGCAAGTGGGCGTAGCTTTCGTGAAGGTAATGCAACAAAACAAATACGAAGTTCTTATTGACAAAGAATTTAATTGTTGCGGCTCGCCCATGGTGGTAACGGGCTATCTTGACGAGGCGCGAGAACACGCCGAAAATAACGTAAAGCGTATTTTGCACTGGAAGGCACGGGGTATTCCTGTCTTAGCGTGTTGTACAAGTTGCTCGTCCATGTTAAAACAGGAATATTGGGAACTTTTTAACGAGCCGTCGATGCGCGAGGCCGCAACCAATGTTTACGATGCCTTTGAGTTTTTGGCAGAGCTTGCGGAAAAGGGAGAGTTAAACAAAAATTACGGACATATTGCCAAAAAACTTTTGTATCATGTGCCGTGCCACCTAAAAAGCCAAGGTATGGGTACTCCTGCCGCCGACATTTTGAGCGAAATTGACGGAGTTGACCTAAAATTTGCCGACAGCGGTTGTTGCGGAATGGCCGGCAACTACGGTTTTAAGCAGGATAAGTACGATATTTCCATGAAAATCGGCGCAAAACTTTTTGAGAAGATAAAAACCGTCAAAGCCGATGATGTTATTTGCGATTGCGGCACTTGTCGTTTACAAATAACTCACGGCGCAAAGGTAAAAGCCTGTCATCCCATTGAAATTTTGGCCAAAGCCTATAACTAAAGGGCATCTCTAAAAACCCACTTTATATCTCCTCCCGTCGGCTTCGCCGACACCCTCCTCTAAGAGGAGGGCTGATTTTAAGCCTCCC
>CAJOQC010000035.1 GCA_905236785.1 uncultured Selenomonadaceae bacterium | reverse complement strand
GGGAGGCTTAAATCAGCCCTCCTCTTGGAGGAGGGTGTCGGCGTAGCCGACGGGAGGAGGTATAAAAGCGAGTTTTTAGAGATGCCCGCAAGGAAGCACTCATAAATGAGTTCGTTCCCTTGCCGAAAAAAGCCCCGGCAAGGGGGCAGAAATTATGCAGTGCTTCCACAACACTCCTTGCAATTTTCATGCAAAGTAGATATAATGGCAAAGGAATTTATACAAAGACTGTTTATCGGGAGGAAATTTTTTGAAAATCGCACTTGATGCCATGGGCGGCGATTTTGCGCCGCGAGAAATCGTGTTGGGCGCGGTACGGGCGGCGCGAAAGACCAAAAGTGAACTTGCGATTGTGCTTGTGGGAGACGAAAAGAAAATTCGCGAAGAGCTAAAGAGCGAAAAAGGTTGGGAAAATCTGCCGATAAGCATTCATCACGCCGGCGAAGTAATTTCAATGAACGAACATCCCGCCGAAGCCATAAGGCAAAAAAAGGATGCTTCCGTAGTGGTCGCCACTCGCTTGGTTAAAGACGGCGAGTGCGATGCGGTTTTGTCCGCCGGCAGCACCGGCGCGGCGGTTACGGCGGCGCAACTCATATTAAAACGAATAAAGGGCGTCTCGCGCCCCGCTATCGCGACCCCTATGCCGACACCCATGGGCGTGACGCTTCTTTTGGACTCCGGCGCGAATGTGGATTCTAAGCCGGAGCATCTTTTGCAAAGTGCGCTTATGGGTTCGATTTACGCCGAACACGTCTTGGGAAAGAACAACCCCCGCGTTGGCCTTTTGAACATCGGCGAAGAGGAAACAAAGGGCAACGAACAGGCAAAAGAAACCTATCAGCTGTTAAAGCAAATTTCGACGATAAATTTTGTCGGCAACGCAGAAGGCAGGGACATCCCCAAGGGCAATTTCGACGTTGTGGTGTGCGACGGTTTTGTGGGCAACGTGGTCTTAAAATTTGCCGAGGGTATGGCGGTTACTTTTTTTGAACTTATACGGGAAGCGATAATGAACGGCGGCGTTTTCGCCAAAATGGGCGCGCTTTTGTTGCGACCCACTCTGCGAAAGTTAGGTAAACGCCTTGACGTTGACGAATACGGCGGCGCACCGCTTTTAGGGGTCAACGGCTGTTGCATAATCAGCCACGGCTCGTCTAACGCCAAGTCCATAGAAAACGCCATAAAGGCCGCCGGCGATTATGTTCATCGCGATGTTTTGGCGCATATACAAAATGCGCTCGTCAAAGGAGGGGATGTTGCCGAATGATGAAAATGAAAAGCGTTGGCATTTTGGGGATGGGTTACTATGCTCCTCCGAAAGTTATGACAAACTTTGACCTTGAAAAAATGGTTGATACCAACGATGCATGGATTACCGAACGCACCGGCATAAAAGAACGCCACATAGCCGCAGATGGCGTACCCATGAGCGAACTTGCCTACCGGGCGGCTGTAGCTGCCTTGGAGGATGCCAAAACCTCCGCCGAGGAACTTGACTTAATAATCGTCGCCACTTTAACAAGCGACAGGATTATTCCCTCCACGGCCTCAATATTGCAAGACCGCCTTGGAGCAAAAAACGCGGCGGCTTTTGATTTGTCGGCGGCCTGTTCGGGTTTTATTTATTCGTCGGTTATCGCCGACCAATTTATCGGCAACGGCACATATAAAAAAATTTTGGTCATAGGCGCGGAAACACTTTCAAAATATGTTGACTGGACAGACCGCAACACCTGCATACTCTTTGGCGACGGCGCAGGGGCAGCGGTTTACGGCGAGGTGGAGGACGGCCTTGGCATCTTAAGTTTCGACCTTGGCAGCGACGGCTCCGGCGGCGACGTTTTAGACATACCCGCCAGCGGCAGTCTGCACCCCGCCAGCGCGGAAGTACTTGAAAAAAGACTTAACTACATTCACATGGACGGCAAGGCGGTTTATCGTTTCGCCGTTAAAGTTATGGGCAAAACGGTTCTGTCTTCCCTTGAAAAAATCGGAATGAGCGAGGGGGAGATAGATTGGTTGGTGCCGCATCAAGCCAACATTCGCATAATCGAAGCGGCGGCCAAACGCCTCAGTATGCCCATGGAAAGAGTGATAATAAATATCGCCAAATACGGCAATATGTCGGCGGCGTCAATCCCCGTGGCACTTGCCGAGGCGGCGAAGGAGTCGCGGTTTAAGAAGGGTGACGTTATTGCCTTGGCCGGTTTCGGCGCGGGGCTTACATGGGGCTCATGCATAATGAAATGGGCGAAGGAGGATTAACTTTTAATGTTTGAAAACAATGTTATCTGCAAACTTATCGGCATAAAATATCCGATATTTCAAGGCGGCATGGCGTGGATCGGCACGGCCGAGCTTGCTTCTGCCGTGTCTAATGCCGGAGGTTTGGGGCTTATCGGCGCGGGGCATATGCCCCCGGACGCTTTAAGAAACGAAATCAGAAAAACCAAAGAACGCACGCAAAATCCTTTCGGCGTAAACGTAATGCTTATGAGCCCCTTCGTCAAAGAAGTAATGCAGGTGGTTTTGGAGGAAAAAGTCCCCGTGGTGACAACCGGCGCGGGCAACCCCGGCGAATATGTGCCGGCTCTAAAAGAAATCGGCTGCAAAGTAATTCCCGTTGTGGCTTCCGTGGCTCTTGCCAAAAGATTGGTTCGCGTGGGGGCGGATGCTTTAATCGCCGAAGGCACCGAAAGCGGCGGCCATATCGGCGACATAACCACCATGGCGCTTGTGCCGCAGGTGGTGGATGCCGTTGACGTACCCGTTATAGCGGCGGGAGGCATAGCCGATTCTCGCGGCATGGCGGCGGCCTTTGCCTTGGGGGCGCACGCCGTGCAAATGGGTTCGCGTTTTGTCGTGAGCGAAGAATGTATCGCCCATGACAATTACAAGCAGTTTGTTCTAAAAGCCAAAGATCGCTCCACGGTGGTAACGGGCAGATCCTTGGGGCATCCGGCGCGAGTTTTGGCCAACAAACTCTCCCGCAAATACGAAGAACTTGAGGCGGCGGGGGCTTCCGCCGAGGAGCTTGAGGCTTTGGGCGTCGGCAGTTTGCACAGGGCAACCCATGAAGGCGACGTCGAAAACGGTTCGGTGATGATTGGTCAAATATCGGGTATGCTAAACGACATAAAGCCGGTGCGGGAGATAATAGAAGGAATTGTGGCAGGTCTCCCCGATACATTTAAGAACATTGAGGCCAACTATAAATGAAATATTGTCCCTATTGCGGACAGATGGTGCAACCGCGAAAACACATCAACTGGTTTTGGCTGATAGTGCTGTCCCTTTTGACGAGCGGCGGTTGGCTCTTTATCTATGTGCCGTATTATCTGTTGTTCAAATCGTCCTCATGCCCCATGTGCGGCACGGAGGATTTACAAAATCATATGTGAAGGAGCTGTACGAGATTGGGCAAATTGGCGTTTGTTTTCCCCGGTCAGGGGGCGCAGACCGTCGGCATGGGCAAAGAATTTTTCGACAAGTACGACGTGGCGAAAAAATTATTTGCCGAAGCCGACGATGCTTTGGGCTATTCGATAAAAAAACTTTGCTTTGAAGGCCCTGCCGAAGAACTGAAACTAACCGCAAACACTCAGCCGGCTATTTTGACCGTGAGCGTTATCGCCGCCAAAATATTAAACGAGCATGGCATAAACCCGGACGTTGCGGGCGGCCACAGCTTGGGGGAATATTCCGCTCTTGTGGCGGCGGGGGCGATTGACTTTGCCGACGCTGTTTTGTTGGTGCATAAGCGCGGCACGTTCATGCAAGAGGCTGTGCCGGTGGGCGAAGGCGCAATGGCGGCCATAATCGGTCTTGACGATGCTGTAATAGTCGATGCCTGCCAAAAAGCCACGGCAGAAATTGGCGAAGTGCAAGCCGTAAACTTTAACTGCCCCGGCCAAACGGTAATCGCCGGCACTGCCAAGGGCGTTGAAAAAGCCGTGGAACTTTTGACGGCGGCAGGGGCAAAGAAAGCGGTGATACTCCCCGTGAGTGCGCCTTTCCACAGCACCTTGATGAAACCCGCGGCGGAAAAACTTGCCGTCGAACTGAATAAAATCACCGTGAAAGACGCAAAATTCCCCGTAGCCGCCAACGTAAACGGCAAAACTCAAATTTCCGCCGACGAAATAAAGAAAAATCTCGTGGCGCAGGCGGCAAACCCCGTCAAATGGATTGACTGCGTAAAGAGCATGACGGATTTGGGCGCGGACACCTTCGTGGAAGCAGGCCCGGGGAAAACTTTGTGCGGCTTTAACAAGCGAATTGACCGCAAACTTGTAAGCATGAACGCAGAAAACGAGGAAAGTTTGCAAAAAGTCCTTGACTATTTCAAGGAGGTTCGTTAGTATGTTGCTTAACGGTAAAGTCGCGTTGGTGACGGGCGCATCCCGTGGCATAGGCAGAGCGATAGCCACAGCCCTTGCCGCCGAAGGCGCAAAGGTTGCCATAAACTACGCCGGCAACGAAAAGGCCGCCCAAGAAACAAAGGCGGCGGTCGAAGCGGCAGGCAGCGAAGCCCTCCTCATAAAAGCCGACGTTTCCGACGCCGAAAGCGCGGACAACATGGTAAAAGAAGCGGCGGAGCATTTCGGCTGTATTGATATATTGGTGAACAACGCCGGCATCACCCGCGACGGGCTTTTGGCGCGAATGAAAAACGAGGACTTCGAGGCGGTGATAAACACGAACTTAAAAGGCGTGTTTTATTGCACCAAGGCGGCGGCAAAATTGATGATGAAGAAAAAAAGCGGCCGTATCGTCAACGTGTCCTCCGTGGTGGGCATAACAGGGAACGCCGGCCAAGCCAACTACGCGGCGGCAAAAGCCGGAGTGATTGGTTTTACCAAATCCGTAGCCAAAGAACTTGCCTCAAGGGGCATAACCGCAAACGCCGTTGCGCCGGGTTTCATAGAAACCGATATGACGGCGGTGCTTCCCGACAAGGTAAAGGAAGATTTAATTAAGAGTGTCCCGTTGGGCAAATTGGGGCAAGCCGAAAACGTGGCGGATGCCGTCGTGTTCTTGGCTTCAGAAAAAGCGTCTTACATTACCGGTCAAGTCATTAACATTGACGGCGGCATGGTAATGTGACATAAATTTTGACAAAGAACATCGAAAAATATCCTTATAAGGGGGTGACATAATGGCAACTTTCGACAAGGTGAAAGACATCGTGGTGGATCAGTTGGGTGTGGAGCCGGATGAAGTTTCGATTGAATCTACGTTCATTGATGACTTGGGTGC
>CAJOQC010000034.1 GCA_905236785.1 uncultured Selenomonadaceae bacterium | reverse complement strand
TCCGTCAGCCCTGCGGGCTGCCACCTCCCCTTTCAGGGGAGGCTTAAAATCAGACCTCATCTCGGAGGAAGAGGGTGTCGGCGCAGCCGACGGGAGGAGTTCAAAAAAGAGTTTTTAGAGATGCCCACTACTGTAAAGCATAAAGCGTAAAATTTGGCGATGGATTGACGATGGATTGACATGGAAGAACGATTGCAAAAAATAATCGCGGCGGCGGGCTTTGCCTCGCGGCGCAAGGCAGAGGAAATAATCGCGGCGGGCAGGGTGAAGGTTGACGGCAAAACCGCCGTTCTTGGGCAAAAATGCGACCCGCAAAAGTGCCGTATCGAAATTGACGGAGAAATTCTGCAATTTGCGGAAAACAAAGTATATTATCTTTTGAACAAGCCAAAGGGCTATATAACGACGGCCAAAGACGAGCGGGGGCGAAAGACGGTTTTGGAGCTGTTGCCGCAAAATCGGCGAATTTACCCCGTGGGCAGGCTCGACCGCGACACGGAAGGGCTGCTTTTGCTTACCGACGATGGCTTTCTTACCGCCGCCCTTTTGCACCCCCGCCGCGAGATAGAAAAGACCTATCAAGTTTCGGTGACGGGCGCGCCCACCCCCGAAACGCTGAAACTTTTGCGTAACGGCGTAAAACTTTTGCCCGAAAACTGCACTACCGCGCCGGCAAAGGTGAAGGTCTTGGAGCTTGGCGAAGATTTTTCCGCTGTGGAGATAACAATTCACGAAGGGAAAAACCGCCAGGTGCGGCGAATGTTTGCGGCGGCGGGGCATGAGGTGCGTTCGCTAAAACGCGTCAAGTTCGCCTTTTTGACCTTGGCGGGGGTAAAGCGGGGCGAATATCGGGAACTTACCGACGAAGAAGTAAAGAAACTTTATGAAATGGCGGGGATTTAAGAAAAATTGAGCAAGAGAAAGATACTCGTTGTGGGCGGCGGGCCGGCGGGAATGATGGCGGCGATTGCGGCGGCGGAAGGTGGGGCGGCGGTGACGCTGTTGGAGAAAATGCCCCGTTGCGGCAAAAAAATGGCCATAACGGGCAAAGGCCGTTGCAACATCACCAATGTCGCGGACATCGCGGAAATTATAAAGAACATTCCCGGCAACGGCAAATTTTTGCACAGCGCCCTTCGCGCCTTTGACAACAGGGCGGTTGTGGACTTTTTTGAGCAGTGCGGCGTAAAAACAAAGGTGGAGCGGGGCGGCCGCGTGTTCCCCGCAAGCGACAGGGCGGCGGATGCGGTGGAGGCCATGACAGGCCGCATGGCAGAACTTGGCGTTGAAGTGGTTCTTGAGGCGGCGGTGCAAAAACTGTTGCTTGAGGGGCAAAAAGCCGTGGGCGCGGCGACGAAGAAAGGCGAAGTGTACCGCGCCGACGCCGTTATTGTGGCCGCAGGGGGCGCGTCCTACCCCGCCACTGGCTCTGCGGGCGACGGCGCAAAACTTGCCGCCCGGGCGGGGCTTTCTGTTACGGAGCTTTTGCCCGCCCTTGTCCCCCTTGAAACCGAAGAGGAATGGGTGAAGGATGCCCAAGGTCTTTCCCTTAGAAACGTGGGCTTAAAGGTCATAATCGACGGAAAGAAACAGGCGGATTTTTTCGGCGAGATGATGTTTACCCATTTTGGCATCACAGGGCCAATGGTGCTTACCGCCGGCCGCAACATTGTTTTGGCGTTAAAGGAAAACAAATTCGCGGAAGCGGAAATCGACCTAAAACCCGCCCTTGACGAAACAAAACTTGACGGGCGGCTGTTGCGGGATTTTGACAAGTACAAAAAAAAGGAACTGAAAAACTCCATGGGCGATTTGTTGCCCGCCAAACTTATTGCCCCCGTGATTGATGCAAGCTATATAGACCCCGCCAAAACCGCAGGGCAAATAACCAAAGAAGAACGCCGCCGCCTCATTAACGCGCTAAAGCATCTCACGCTGACCATAACGCGGCCGCGCCCCATAGCCGAAGCAATAGTCACCATGGGGGGAGTGGCGGTAAAGGAGATAAACCCCAAGACCATGGCGGCAAAAAGGGTGTCGGGGCTTTATTTTGCGGGGGAAGTTTTGGACATTGACGGGTATACCGGCGGTTTTAATTTGCAGGCGGCCTTTTCCACGGGGCGGGCGGCAGGATTTTATGCAGCAAAAGAAGGAATGGAAGAGTAAAATGGCAAAGAAATTTTACGCGGTGAAGCGCGGGCGCAAAACGGGAATTTTTAATAGTTGGGACGAGTGCAAAGAACAGATTGACAAATTTAGCAATGCAGTCTATAAGAGCTTTGACACCAAGAGCGAGGCTCTTGCTTGGCTCGGTGTGCCGCAGGAGGTTGCGCCTTTAAGCTCGCAAATCGGCAGCTTAAAGACAAAAAAAGAACCCGAACCGATTGTTCTTTCGGGGGGCAAAATAATTTATACCGACGGGGCTTGTTCGGGAAACCCCGGGCGCGGCGGTTGGGCGGCCGTTATCGTTGACGGCGACGAAACCCGCGAGCTGTCGGGGGGGGAAAAACATACCACCAACAACCGCATGGAAATGACTGCCGCCATCCGCGCCTTTGAAGCTGTGGACGAGGGGGAAGAAGTGGATTTGTTCACCGACAGTCAGTATCTAAAAAACGCTTTCACCAAAGGCTGGTTAAACTCTTGGAAGAAAAAAGGCTGGGTGACGGCCACGGGAGAGCCGGTGAAAAATCAAGATTTATGGCTGGAGTTGGACGCGCTTTTTGCCGCGAGAAAAGTGAATTTTCACTGGGTCAAAGGTCATGACGGCGACAAATACAACGAGCGTTGCGACAAATTGGCGCGGAGCGAAGCGGCGAAGTTTTGATATAATCTTCGATAAAAATTTTAAGGGAACATATAAAAACCCCTCCGTCAGCCCTGCGGGCTGCCACCTCCCCAAGAGGGGAGGCTTAAAATCAGCCCTTCTCTTGGAGGAGGGTGTCGGCGTAGCCGACGGGAGGAGGTATAAAAGCGAGTTTTTTGAGATGCCCTTAGGTAAAATTTTTATCGAAGATTATATCAAAACTTCGCCGCTTCGCTCCGCGCCAATTTGTCGCAACGCTCGTTGTATTTGTCGC
>CAJOQC010000033.1 GCA_905236785.1 uncultured Selenomonadaceae bacterium | reverse complement strand
TGTAAATTTCATCGCATTGGATATTGACCGAGAGTATATGGGGGATACCGAAATTCCCGCAAACTTATACAGCACGGTGTATCAAGAGGAACTGAGCGGCTACATGGCCGGATATGCTGCCGTAAAGATGGGCTATACCAAATTAGGTTATCTTGGCGGCATGGACATTCCTCCTGTTCGTCGCTATGGTTACGGTTTTTTGCAAGGCATAGATGAGGCCGCCAAGGAATTGAAAAAAGGCGATATTGCGGTAAATTATATCTATGCCGGACAGTTTGAGTCCAATGAGAAAATCACCGCCGAAATGAAAAAGTGGTATCAAGACGGCATACAGGTTGTTATGCCTTGCGGCGGATTATATGAATCAGTGGGAAAAGCCACAAAAATATCGAACGGGAAAATTATCGGCATCGACGTCGATCAATCACACATCATCGACTATCAATATGGCAGAGGAACAACAGTTACAAGCGCAATGAAAGACATATACGGTTCGGTTCTTGTGGCATTGTTTAAGGCAGAAAACGGCGTGTTGCCGGGCGGTCATGTCGAGCGGTTGGGTTTGGTCGGCGAAGACCCCGAAAAAAATTATGTTAAGTTGCCCGTTGGGACGACTCAATGGAATGATAAATTTACACAAAAAGATTATAAAATCTTAGTGAGCAAACTTTTTAACGGTAAACTTAAAGTATCGGATGATGTAAAGAAATCTCCGGCAGAGGTTGTGAATAACATAACCGTCAGAGATTTGGGGACAATTAAATAATCGTGATTCACAAATCACCATTTGCATAACCACAGGCATTATGCTATAATCACCGAGTATCAAACAGGCTTTTCGTTGTTTGCCCCGTGCCATGCCATGGCAAAGCAAACGTATAGAAAAGCCGACGAATAACGGGAGGTATAAACATGGCAGTAATCTCAATGAAACAGCTTTTAGAGGCCGGTGTTCACTTTGGGCATCAGACCCGTCGCTGGAATCCGAAAATGGCAAAGTACATTTTCACCGAAAGAAACGGCATCTATATCATCGACTTGCAAAAGACGGTGAAAAAAGTTGATGAAGCGTACAATTTTGTCAAAAGCATTGCCGAAGAAGGAAAAAGCATCCTCTTTGTCGGCACGAAAAAACAGGCCGCCGAATCCGTAAAGGAAGAGGCTCTTCGTGCCGGAATGTTTTATGTCAACGAACGTTGGCTCGGCGGTATGCTCACCAATTTTAAGACCATCGAAAAACGGGTTAATTGGCTAAAAGAGCTTGAACAAATGGAAGAGGACGGCACTTTTGATCGTCTTACCAAAAAAGAAGTATTGAAACTTCGTCATGAAATGGCCAAACTTGAAAAATATTTGGGCGGCATAAAAGAAATGAAGAAACTGCCCGGCGCGCTCTTTATCGTCGATCCGCGCAAGGAGCGCATCGCCGTGGCCGAAGCGCGCAAGTTGGGCATCCCCATTGTGGCCATTGTTGACACCAACTGCGACCCCGACGAGATTGACTATGTTATCCCCGGCAACGACGACGCCATTCGCGCCGTGCGGCTTTTGACGGGTAGCGTGGCCGATGCCGTCATCGAAGGCAGAGGCGGTGACGATTCCGCAACCGAGGAAACAGAGGAACAGTAAGAGGGGAGAATTTTATCAATATGGCAATTACGGCAACAATGGTTAAAGACCTGCGCGAAAAAACCGGCGCGGGCATGATGGACTGCAAAAAAGCCCTTACCGCCACCGACGGCGATATGGCAAAAGCAATAGATTATCTGCGGGAAAAAGGCATTGCCAAAGCGGAGAAAAAAGCCGGTCGCATCGCCGCCGAAGGTGCTGTTGCGGCTTATGTATCGGGAAACGTGGGCGTTCTGCTTGAAATTAACTGCGAAACCGACTTTGCGGCAGGCAACGAACAGTTCCGCGCCTTGGAACAAAAAATTGCCGAACATATCGCAAAGACTGCCCCGAAAGATTTGGACGAATTAAACGACAGCGAGCTTGAGGGCAAAACCGTGGCGGCGACTATCACCGAAGCCACGGCGACAATCGGCGAAAAAATATCTCTGCGTCGTTTCGTGCGCTATGAAACCGACGGCAAATTGGCAAGCTATATCCACATGGGCGGTAAAATCGGCGTTTTGGTGGAATTAACCGGCGGCGACGAGCAACTTGGCAAAGATGTGGCCATGCAGATTGCGGCCGCTTCTCCTTCGGCCATCGACCGTAGCGGCGTTGCGGCCGAAGACTTGGAACACGAGCGCGAAGTTTTGCGTAAACAGGCTCTTGAAGAAGGCAAGCCGGAAAAAATTGTCGAAAAGATGGTTGACGGGCGTATCAACAAATACTACAAAGAAGTCTGCTTGGTGGAGCAGATTTTCGTAAAGGATTCCGAAAAGACCGTCAAAGACGTTTTGGGCGATGTGGAAGTAAAGCGTTTCGAGCGTTATCAGCTTGGCGAAGGCATCGAGAAAAAACAGGAAGATTTTGCGGCGGAAGTTGCGGCGCAGATTAAATAATTGTCGATAATATTTTCGATTGGAAAAAGAGGACACGCAGGTGTTCTCTTTTTTCGGAAATGGTGGGTGTGGTAATTTGACAAAATCAAAATATAAGCGCGTTGTTCTCAAACTATCCGGCGAATCCTTGGCGGGCGAGGCCGGCTTTGGCATCGACCCCTTGGTGGTGGAGGATATTGCCAAAGAAATAAAAATCATCAGAAACCACGGCATTGATGTGGCTGTTGTGGTGGGCGGCGGCAATATTTGGCGCGGGCTTAGCGGCAGTGCCAAGGGCATGGACAGGGCGCAAGCCGACTATATGGGAATGATGGCAACCGTCATGAACGCCCTTGCCCTGCAGGATGCCTTGGAGAAATTAGAAGTCAGCACCCGGGTGCAGACGGCTATCGAAATGCGACAAATTGCCGAGCTTTACATAAGACGAAAGGCTATTCGCCACATGGAAAAAGGGCGCGTGGTCATTTTCGGCGCGGGCACGGGCAACCCCTATTTTTCCACCGACACCACCGCCGCGCTGAGGGCTGCGGAAATTGAAGCCGACGTTATCCTCATGGCAAAAAAAGGCACGGACGGTATTTATGACGCAGATCCAAACAAAAACCCCGACGCGAAGAAATTTGACCGATTAAAATACATCGACATTTTGAACATGGGCTTGCAGGTTATGGACTCCACCGCCACTTCTCTTTGCATGGACAACAAAATTCAGCTTGTTGTGTTTAATATCGACGAACATGAAAATATTGTAAAAGCCGCATTGGGCGAAGAAATAGGAACAACTGTAGGAGGCGAAAACAATGATTAACGATATACTAAAAGACAGCGAAGAGAGAATGAAGAAAACCTTGGAGGCACTAAAAAAGGAATTTGCATCTCTGCGGGCAGGTCGCGCCACTCCCGCGCTTTTGGATAAAGTTACGGTGAATTACTACGGCACGCCGACGCCGGTAAACCAAGTGGCGAAGGTGACAGTCCCCGAAGCGCGAATGATTGTTATTCAGCCCTACGAAAAGAATATTTTGCATGACATTGAAAAGGCCATTCAAAAATCCGACCTTGGCCTTTCGCCTAACTCCGACGGCACGGTGATTCGTCTTTCTATTCCGCAGTTGACCGGCGAACGCCGCCAAGAACTCATGAAAACCGTGGGCAAAAAAGCGGAAGAGAGCAAAGTTGCCATAAGGAACATTCGTCGTGACGGAAACGAGGCTGTTAAAAAGGCCGAAAAGGGCAAAACTATCACCGAGGACGAAGCCAAAAAAGGTCAAGAGGATATGCAAAAACTGGCGGACAAATACATTAAACAGATTGATGCCGCCAAGGCCACGAAAGAAAAAGAAGTGACGGAAGTTTGACGGTTGGTATGCCTTTTGACGAAGTAAAAGAAACTTTGCAAAACCAAAACATTGATTACATTACGGAGATTACCCGTCCTGTGCGGAATTTATTCAAAACGGACGAAGATAATCTCTATGTCATAAGGGAAAAATATTTGCCTGACGGCAAATTATTGCTGACGTTGGCGGCAAAACAATGCCGACAATAAGTTTGCAAATTCTAAAGCAAAATTTGCATAACAAACT
>CAJOQC010000032.1 GCA_905236785.1 uncultured Selenomonadaceae bacterium | reverse complement strand
GGGGAAAAGATAATTCGCGCCGCCATAGCTTTGGTGGAAAAACAAGGAGCCGATGCCGTTACCGTGCGCCGCGTCTGCGAAGAGGCTAATATAGCTACGGGGACATTCTACTATCATTTCAAAAACAAAGATGATTTAATGATGTATTTTGTCCGAGGGGAGTCCTTTGCCCAAATCGAACTTCATGCTCCGTTGTCTGCGATTGCCGACCGTATCACAGAATTATACTTACATCTGTTTATGCGCTATGAAAGCCTGGGCGTTAAATTCATGCGTAGTTTTTACACGCCGAGCAACGAGGCTCTTTTTACCTATATGGGAGAAACAGACGGAAAATTTGCCGCCGAAACCGTTATGGCTCGCTCCGAGAGGGAACTTTTGGCGGCGCAAAAACAAGGCTTTTTGGCAAAGGATGCCGACATCCATCTTATGAGCGGAGATATTTGCGCCATAGCCAAAGGCTGTATTTTTGACTGGTGCGTAGGAAGCGGTCTAATATCAATGGACGCAAATTTTAAGCGAATACTTGATGGGTATATCAAATTTATGCAGGAAAGGTGATTGAAATGTCAAAAAAAGTTCTTTTCGTTTGCCATGGCAACATTTGTCGTTCCCCTATGGCAGAATTTGTTATGAAAGATATGGTGCGTAAAGCAAATCTTGAAAACGAAATTATCGTTGATTCCAAGGCTTGCCGTACCGATGAAATTGGTTCAGATACATATTACGGCACGAAAAACAAACTGAGGGAAGTCGGCATACCCTTTACGCCGAGAAAAGCCCGGCAAATTACATACGCCGACTACGAAAATTATGACTTAATAATCGGCATGGACGAAGAAAATATGCGCGACCTCAACCGTCTGACCAAGGGTGACCCCAAGGATAAGGTGCGACTCTTAATGGAATTTGCCGGAGAACGCCGCGATGTTGCCGACCCATGGTATACCGGTGATTTTGACACTACATACCAAGATGTTAAGAAAGGTTGCGCCGCCCTGCTCAAAAAATTGGCAAAATGACGACAGAGTTACCCGGCACAATATACCAAAACTTTAGGCAACCTCTAAAAACCCCTCCGTCAGCCCTGCGGGCTGCCACCTCCCCTTTCAGGGGAGGCTAAAAAAGCCCTCCTCTTGGAGGAGGGTGTCGGCGAAGCCGACGGGAGGAGGTATAAAGTGAGTTTTTAGAGATGCCCTTTAATGAAAAAATATATTTACCTTACAAAAGACAAATTATTACAACTATCGTTTTGTGTCAACGGAGGCTATCATGAAAGAATCAAAGGATATTTTGCGCCTTGGTAAAGCCATCGAAGAGGCAGAGGCCGTCTTAATAGGAGCGGGAGCCGGGCTAAGCACGGCGGCAGGCTATGATTACATGGGAGAGCGTTTTCAAAAACATTTTGCCGATTTTGAACGGAAATATCATTTTCACGATATGTATTCGGGCGGGTTCTTCCCTTACCCCACCGAAGAAGAAAAATGGGCGTTCTGGAGCCGCAATATCTTTTACAATCGCTATGACCAACCGAAAAGTGCGGTACATGAGAACTTACTTCATCTTGTGCAAGACAAGGATTATTTTGTACTCACCACAAATGTAGATCATCTTTTCCAAAACAATGGCTTTGCCAAGGAAAGACTCTTCTACACTCAAGGCGATTACGGATTGTGGCAATGCAAAACGCCCTGTCATGAAAAAACCTACGACAATGAAGAAGCAGTGCGGCGCATGATAGCGGCAGAACATGATATGTGCATACCGACGGAACTTGTACCCAAATGCCCGGTCTGCGGCGGGGCTATGGAAATGAACCTGCGTTGCGATGATACCTTTGTGGAAGATGACGGTTGGCGATTGGCCTCAAATCGCTACCAAAATTTTTTGGATTGTCATAAAGCAAGTCGTATTCTTTACCTGGAATTGGGAGTCGGCATGAACACGCCCGGCATAATAAAATTTCCTTTTTGGCGCATGACGGCGAGTAATACCTCTGCTGTCTTTGCCTCCGTCAATCAAGATGAATTTTGCGTGCCAGAGGAAATCGAACTCCAAAGTATATGCATAAAAAGCGATATAAACAAAACTCTTGCTCGTTTGATACAATTCATCAATTAAAATTGAATAATTTTAATTGATGAATTGCAAGCCGATAATTGCTTTACTTTTGAGGCTACGGCTCAAAAGCAGTCTTATAACTCACCGTAAAAAAGTACACTTTTCAACTAAGAGTAGTATCAGGGAAAATCTGGACGCGACTTTTTGGCTATCTCTCTTGGGGGGGAACTCGCAGGGCTGACGGAGGGGTTTTAGAGTGACGTGCGGTATCAAAAAAATTGTTAAGCGTCCATGGTTAATCATCAAGAAAACATTGTAAAGTGGAAAATAATAATGTATAATGCAGGGAAATGTTTTTAAGGAAACGCCGATAAATCAATTATTAAAGATACGCCTGCTTAGCAGGCTGTAGCGCGTGGCGCGCATACCGATCGGGAGGCAATGCAAAAAATGATTGGCGATAAATTAAAAAGGGAACGCGAGCGACAAGGGCTCACCGTTAAAGATGTTGAAAAAGGGACAAGTATTCGTGCCTTTTATATAGAATCAATAGAAAACGCCGATTGGGCATCTTTGCCCGGCGATGTTTATGTTAAGGGGTTCATTCGCAATTTGGCCGGATTTTTGAAAATGGATGCCGATGCCTGCGTGAAAGAATACATCATAGATACCAAAGGCGAAGAACCCGAAGAAGAAAATGAGGACATCGGCGAAAAGAAAAATAATTCGACGACAGATATACAAAATCATGCGCAAAGCGAACACCGCCGTCAAAATATATTGGTGGCAGCTATGCTGGGCGTGGTGCTTTTAGGCGGCGTATATTTAATTTTGGGCATGGACGACGAAAAACAAGTGGCCGACGTAAGAACTTCTACCAGCACCGCCGACAACAGGAAAAACGAAACAACGGAACGAAATGTTGACAAAAATATCGGAACAAACCGTGACAATAAAAACGACAATAAAAACGGCGGCGCGACCGCCGAAAAAGTAAACAACAGCCCCGTCGCCAAAAAAGACGATAATAAGGCGGGAAACTCACAAGTAGCTAAGAAAGACGACCATAAATCGAGCAACACCAAGCCGAACCCAAGCAGCGATAACAAAGTCCAAAAGGCCGACGAAGTAAGCGTCACTGCCACCCTCAACGATCGTTGTTGGCTGAAGGTAACAGCCGACGGTAAAACCCTTTACGAAGGCACCGCCGAAAAAGGCAAAATAATGTCGTGGAAAGGCGCGGAAAGAATCGCCATAACAGCCGGCAACGCAGGCGCACTCGAAATTACCTACAACGGCCGCAACATGGGGCAGGCAGGCAATTACGGCGAAGTCATTGATAAAGTATTCACCAAGGAAAGTGTCAACTGATGGTATCCTCCGATACGACGACGGATTTTTTGCCTGTTTGCCTTGAAGACATGGAAAAACGCGGTTGGAGCGGCCTTGATTTCGTTTTTGTAACAGGGGATGCTTATGTCGATCATCCGGCTTTTTGCGCGGCGGTAATAAGCCGTGTGCTTGTTTCTCGCGGCTACAGAGTCGGCGTTATTGCCCAGCCCGATTGCTCCTCGACGAAAGATTTTGCCCGGCTTGGCACTCCCAAGCTGGGCTTTCTTGTTGCCGCCGGAAACATGGATTCTATGCTTAACGCTTATACTGCGGCAAAAAAACGCCGCAGTAGCGACGCTTATTCCCCCGGCGGGAAAATAAATTTGCGGCCGCTCCGCGCTACGATTGTCTACACCAAACGCCTAAAGGAAATTTTTCCCGATATTCCCGTAATAATCGGCGGTATCGAGGCCAGTTTGCGGCGTATGGCTCATTATGATTATTGGTCGAACACCGTAATGCCTTCAATACTTATCGACAGCGGCGCAGATATGCTCGTCTATGGCATGGGGGAACGCGCCATGATTGAAATTGCCGGCGAACTTCATCGCGGCGTTACGTTGTCGGCGCTTACGGATATAAAAGGTACCTGCTTTGTCGTGCCAAATCGCGATTACGTTTACGATTATGTTGAATTGCCTTCTTACAAAGCCGTAAAAAGCGACAAAGGCGCTTTTGCCGAGGCTGTGAAACTTGCTTTTTTAGAGCAAGACCCTGTTTGCGGTAAACGGCTTATTCAAGAACATGACAAGTCTTTACTTGTTGTCAATCCTCCGTCAATGCCCCTTGACGAAGCAGAAATGGATGCAATTTACGATTTGCCGTATATGAGGCGATGCCACCCTGTTTACGACAAATATGCAAAGGGCGATGCGCCGCCCGTACCTGCTTTGCAAGAAGTTGAGTTTAGCCTTATCGGTCAACGGGGATGTTTTGGCGGTTGCAATTTTTGCGCCATAGTTTTTCACGAGGGACGTATTATTTCCCGTCGCAGTCATGAATCTTTACTTAAAGAGGCAAAGATTTTGACGGAAGCAAAAAATTTTAAGGGTTATATCCATGATGTCGGCGGCCCTACGGCAAATTTTCGCGAAAAAAGCTGTCAAGGGCAAACAGAACGCGGCCTTTGCAAGAACAAGTCATGTTTATCCCCCGCGCCATGCCGCAATTTGCAGGCAAGCCACAGGGATTACATAGAATTATTAAAAAAAATTCGCAACCTGCCCAAGGTAAAAAAAGTTTTTGTCCGTTCAGGCATAAGATTTGATTATATTTTGGCGGACAGGGACGGCGATAAGTTCATTAGGGAGTTGTGCGAACACCATGTCAGCGGACAAATGAAAATTGCGCCCGAGCACATAAGCGACAACGTGACGCGACTTATGGGAAAATCCGACAAGAAAACTTTGCTTAAATTTGTCGATAGATTCACCGCTATAAACAAACAACTTAACAAAAAGCAATATTTGGTGCCGTATTTTATGTCCTCGCACCCCGGCGCCACTCTTAAAGACGCTCTTGGTTTAGCGGAATTTTTGCATAAAATGCACTGGCATCCCCGGCAGGTTCAAGATTTTATTCCCACGCCCGGAACAATTTCAACAGCCATGTACCATACGGGAATAAACCCTTTGACGGGCGAAAAGGTCTATGTGGCCAAAAGCCCCGAAGAAAAAGCAATGCAACGGGCATTGTTGCAGTATTTCCTGCCGCAAAACAGGACGCTTGTCATAAAAGCGTTAAAAAAATTGGGACGCGAGGATTTAATCGGTTACGAAAAAAAATGTTTGATAAAGCCCACAGAAAAATCAAAGGGGAAAGGAGGAAAATAAATGCGTTGCCCCTTCTGTAATGCCGAGGACAGCCGCGTCGTAAACAGCCGCTCCGCCGAGGACGGTCGCGCCATTCGTCGGCGTCGGGAGTGTGTTTCCTGCGGCGGGAGGTTCTCCACCTATGAAACGGTGGAAAATGTGCCGCTTATGGTTATAAAAAAAAGCGGTGTTCGCGAACCTTTTAACCGCGACAAACTTTTAAGCGGTCTTATGCGCGCCTTCAACAAGCGTGAGGTTGCGACGGAAAAATTGGAGCAGATAGTTTCCGACACCGAACAGGAAATGCGCAACCTTATGGAGCGTGAAGTAACAAGCGTCGCTATAGGCGAAGCGGTGATGCGCCGTCTTAAGGATTTTGACGAAGTTGCCTACATTCGTTTTGCTTCCGTATACCGAAAATTTACCGACGTTGAAAGTTTCAAGAACGAAGTGCTTAATCTGCGGCAAAACAATACTGCTCTCAGTTAAGGAATACAGCGCAGAGTGACTATGAAAACAGTTTCTAAAAAGGAGGTGTGATAATTTGACCGACAAAAAACCGACACTCATCAAAGAGGCGGCTCGTCTAAAGGAGATTGCCGACTGCGAACATGGCGCGATAATAAAAAGAAACGCCGCCTTGATGCGGGTTGCCCTTTGTTACCCCAATAATTATCGTGTCGGTATGTCAAATTTGGGGTTGCACATTGTTTATCGGTTGTTAAACGAGCGAAGCGACACGGCTTGCGAACGTTTTTTTTTGCCGACGAAATCCTCCGTCGCGCCCTTAAGCGTTGAAACCCAAAAACCCCTCTCCGGCTTTGATATCATAGCTTTCGCGCTGTCTTTTGAAATGGATTATTTTAATCTTCTTGCCATGTTAAAAGCAGGGGGCATCCCGATAAGAAAAAACGCGAGGAACGAAAACAATCCCCTTGTTATGGTAGGCGGCCCATGCGCCACATTTAACCCGGAACCGTTGGCGGAATTTGCGGATGTTTTTGTTATCGGCGAGGCGGAAGTGATTTTGCCCCGATTTATGGACTTGTCGGCCAAAAGCAAAGACTGCACGCGGCAGGATTTTTTGCGACGGGCTGCCGCGTTGCCGGGCATTTATGCGCCTCAATTTTATGTCCACAGCTATAACGCCGACGGCACGATAAAAAAAATCGAACCAACCGATGGTGCGCCGCCCAAAGTTTTTCGTCAATGGGTTAAAAATCTGGACGATTACGCCGGAGACACTGCCGTTATCGCCCCGGACGGAACGACTGAGTTTAATATGTTTTTGACGGAAGCAACACGGGGTTGTGGGCGGCATTGTCGCTTTTGCATGGCCGGATACTGCTTTAGAAAACCTCGCGCCCGTTCCCTAAAAAATTTGTTGGCAATGATAAAAGAAGGCAGCAAACAAAAAAAACGAATCGGGCTTATGGGCGCCGCGCTCTCTGATTATCCATATATTGATACATTATGCGAAGAACTCGCCGCGCTTAATATTTCCATGTCCGTTGCCTCCTTTCGCGCCGATTCGGTGACGCAAAAATTGGTGGATACTTTGGCCTTGAGCGGGTTAAAGACCATTACGGTTGCGCCGGAAGCCGGAAGCAAAAAAATGAGGGCGCGTCTAAATAAAGGCATTGAAGAAGAACACGTTTTTCGCGCCGTTAATTTCGGCCTAAAAGCAGGAATAAAAAATTTTCGTTTTTATTTTATGATAGGGTTACCCTTCGAGGACGAAGAGGACATCGCAGGCATCATAGATTTGGCGGAGCGTACCCTTGCCTTAATGAAGGAAAAAAGAGCCGACGGAATTTTGACTCTCAGCATAAATCCTTTTGTGCCAAAACCCTTTACCCCATTTCAATGGATGCCCATGGCAGAGGAGAAATATCTGAAAAAATCATTACTGTTTATAAAGGATCGCTTAAAAAAACACCGCAACATAAAAATAATCGCCGAGTCCGTGCGCGAAGCCATGACTCAGGGCATATTAGCCCGAGGCGGCCGCGAGCTGTCCGCGACTATAGCAAAAATCGTCGAAGGCGAAAATAGAACTCCGACGGATTTTTTGCGAGAAATAAAAAAGACGGGCAAAACCGCGTTTTATTTGACGCGAGAGCGAGACAAGGATGAGGTTTTTCCATGGGAAACACTTGACATGGGCTTTAGTCGGGAATATATTTATGGGGAACTTAAGCGCGCCGAAAGTTTGACGGCAACGCTGAAATGTTTTGAAGGTTGCACCCGTTGCGGTGTTTGCAAATCTGTAGTTGACGGGCGGAATTTATGAGTTATTATTTAAGACATACGGGAAAAAATATTTGGCATGGCAAATTTTCTCTTTTTGAAGAAAGCGGCAAACTTCGTTGCGCTGTATCAACAAGGCAAGGCGGCGTGTCCAAAGAGCCTTATAATTCCTTAAACCTTGCCTTTCATGTGGGCGATGACGCGCAAAACGTAATTGAAAACCGTCGCCTTTTTGCGTGGAGTTTGGATGTTGACGCAAAAAAGATAGTTTCCCCCGAACAGGTACACGGCGATAATGTAGTGAGGGTAACAAAAAGCCATGCGGGAAGAGGCGCAGTTGATTACGAAAGCGCGATAAAAGCGACGGACGCGTTAATCACCAACGAAACAAATCTGCCGATTATGCTTTGTTTTGCCGATTGCGTCCCGGTGCTGTTCTTTGACGAAGAGCATGGAGCAATAGGCATTGCTCACGCCGGCAGGGAAGGGACGAAACTTCACATAGTCCAAAAGACTTTGCGGGCTATGATGACGAAATTTGGAACAGAACCCGCCAAGTGCATGGCGGCCGTTGCACCCTCAATCGGCGGTTGTTGCTACGAGGTAAGCGAGGATGCTGCTCGTGGATTTGACGAAGGGTGTATAATAAGACGTGACGGAAAAATTTATCTTGACTTACCGAAAGAAAATTTTCGTCAGCTTGTCGAGTTGGGCGTAAAGAAAGAGTTTATCGAGCAGGCTAATGTTTGCACCGCCGACGAAAATAACTGGTATTTTTCCTATCGCGCCGACAACAGGACAACGGGGCGAATAGCCGTATTGATGATGTTAAACGGAGAATGACAAGTTGATTAAGGACAATATCGAAAAAGTGCGCCATGAAATTGACCGATGCCGCAAAAATTGTCGTTATAAAATAAACGACGAACCTGTGTTGCTTGTTGCGGTCACCAAAAACCATGAAGTGGCGGCCATGCGCGAAGCTGTTGACGCAAGCGTCACCGACATTGGCGAAAATCGCGTCCAAGAGGCCAAACGAAAATTGCCCCTCTTAGAGCGCGAAGCAACTTGGCATCTTATCGGTCATTTACAAACGAACAAGGTTAAGGATGCCGTGAAATACTTTTCCTTAATTCACTCGGTTGACAGCATTCATCTTGCCGAAGCCATAAACAAGGCGGCAGCGGATGCGAAAAAGATTCAGGACATACTGATTCAAATTAACCTTGTCAAGGAAGAAAGCAAGTCCGGCGTTTACGAGGAGGATTTGCCCGCTCTCTTGGCAGCGATGAAAAAACTATACGCTCTTAGATTATGCGGGCTTATGTTCATAGCTCCCAATTACGACGACCCCGAAAAATGTCGAAGGCATTTTGCCCGTATGCGCGAAATTTTTACGCAGACAAGCAAAGACAGTGATTTTTCCGCTACTATGAAATATCTCTCCATGGGTATGAGTCACGACTACAAAATTGCCGTGGAAGAGGGAGCAAACATCGTTCGCGTCGGTACGGCGATTTTCGGCGAGCGAGATTATACAAAGGAGGCTTAACCCATGGGCTTTTTTAATAAATTTTTCGGCAAAACCGACGACGATTTTGATGACGAAGACGATCTGCTTGACGATGAGAAAAGCCAAACGACCAAGAACAGCAATGCGGACGAAAAACGCACCGAATACGAAAGGGAGCAGAAAAGTATGCAGGATAACGAAACGGAATTTCGCGGCAGAAATACACCGCTTCATAACGTGGTGGATTTTGTCAGCCATAACCCCAAGATTCAGGAGACGGTGGCGGCGTTTAAGATGAAAGTTGTCATCATCGAACCGAAATCCTTTGACGATGCGCAACAGGTAGCAAACTGTATGCGCGAAAAAAGACCCGTGGTGGTCAATTTTGAAAAAACGGAACGAGAGGTTGCCAAGAGAATTTTAGACTTTATCAGCGGCACAACTTATGCCCTTGCCGGCGAGATAAACCGCGTGGGCAACAATGTTTTTCTTTGTGCGCCGAGCAACGTCAACGTGGCCTATACGGAAGATGACAAAAAAGGTTCGGCGGATATGCCGTGGATGGGCAAAAGATAATGGCTGACAACAAAGAAAAAATTATCCGTTTTTATAAGGGAACAGAAGGCGAAGAAACCGCCGTAAGATTGGTCGATTTGGCCGGGCGGGCGCAAAAAAGCGGCCGTTTTGCC
>CAJOQC010000031.1 GCA_905236785.1 uncultured Selenomonadaceae bacterium | reverse complement strand
TTGTATATCTGCTTTTGCCGAAAATACCAAGCGGAATTTGTGCATTTATTCGTTGCGTTGTTACTCATTGCCTATACAGTGATTATAGTGATTATAAGGGACGGCTTTTTGAGTAAATAATTATAGGCAACCTCTAATCCCCCCTCCGTCAACCCTGCGGGCTGGCGGAGGGGGGATTAGAGGTTGCCAAAAAGATAAAAAGAGAACAAGGAATTTATTATAACCCAAGTTCGGCGGCGTGTTCGGTCATGCCCTTTATGCAACATTCCATGAGGGTTTCTATCGGGAGGTTCAACCGCTCTGCGCCTTGCAAAATGACATCACGCTTGCAGCCGGCGGCGAATTTCTTGTCCTTAAATTTTTTCTTTAGGCTCTTTACCGCCATTCCCTCCATTTTTTCGGGACGCATGAGAGCGTAGGCATGGACAATGCCCGTCAGTTCGTCCACGGCGAAAAGGCTCTTTTCAATGTCCGTGGTGGGTTCGACTTCCTCCGTCACAAGGCCGTATCCATGGGAGATAATTGCTTTTATGTCCTCTTCGTCAACATCTTCCCCGGCGAGCAATTCCCGAACATGGCGGCAATGCTCGTCGGGGAATTTTTCGTAGTCTACGTCGTGGAGGTAGCCTATCGCTCGCCAGTATTCTCGGTCGGCGGCAAAATGTTCCGCCATAGCCCCCATGGCCGCCGAAACCGCCGCCGCATGGATTAACAAATGTTCTTCCGTCGTGTGTTTTTTTAGAATGTTTTTGGCGTTTTCATAAGTGAGTTTTGCCATTTATTGTCCACCTTCAAAATTCTTGATGATTTTTGTTCGCTGTTGTTTTATCCATAGGCCGATTTGTTCGCCGCGCAGTTCCTTTGGCGCGTCCTCGCCATGCACAGATAAAAGTCGGGCGGTCAGTTCTTCGCCCTCCCGCAAGTAAAGCGGCAACTCACCCTCGCCATGGTCTGCGGCAAGAACGGCGTTAAACTCCGCTATGGGCAAAGGGGAGGCGGCGATTTTTAGCAAGAGTTCGATTTTTTTCTCGGCGTGTTTTAATGTGTGCGCCCGCATATGTTCCGCTATAACAAGGTTCGCCGCTTTCTTAAAATTCCTCGGTATTTTCATGCGCGTGTTCCACCGGGCCAGAACCAAAAGCCCCTCTTTGTCATGCCCGTAATGGTGCGGCAACATACTTTTAGCGGTTGCGCCTTTTCCTATGTCGTGGACAAGGGCGGCAAAACGCGCCAAGGGGTTTGCGGTTGCGGCGGCGGTTTTGTCTAAGACAATCATGCTGTGGTTAAAAGCGTCCCCCTCCGGGTGATACTCTTTTGGTTGCGTCTTGCCGATGAGGTCAAATATTTCGGGAAAGACAATATCCAAAACATTCGCGTCCCTTAGGCAAGCAAAAAAAAGCGAAGGACAAGGAACGGCAAGGGCAAGGGAAAGTTCATGCCAAAGCCGCTCCTGCGGTTCGTTTTTCAGTTCCGCCGCACATTCATGCATATACAAAAAAGTGGTTTTATCCACGGCAAATTGAAATTCGGCGGCTTGCCGCGCCGCTCTCAGGGCGCGAACCGGGTCTTCCGCAAAATGACGGCTCACGGGGCGGATGATTTTTCTTTCTGTGTCCGCCCTGCCGCCGTATGGGTCGATGATTTCCCGCTGCGGCAGTTTAAGAGCCATGGCGTTTATGGTGGTGTCGCGGCGAAACAAATCCTCCGCAATGGTCACCGTCGGGTCGTACTTGGCGGCAAAGCCATGGTAGCCGCCGCCAATTTTTTTTTCTTTGCGGGCAAAAGCCACTTCGCACATATCGCCGTCAATTCGCAAAAGATAAACCGGAAAAGCGCGGCCGACTTTTTCCGCCTTGGGGAAAAGTCGGCAAAAAGTTTCTTCTTCCACGCCTTCCACGCAATAATCCTTGTCCTTTGGCCGCACCCCCCGCAACAAGTCGCGGACAAAACCGCCCACAATGTAGACGTTGCCCCCCGCCTCTTGCAGAGCATTTACAAATTCAATTTCGGAAATTGCCACGGCTTATTGCAAAATAACGTCGCGGTTGTCCAGAATAATTTTTCCCGGAGCGCAAGCGGGGCAGTCGCAGTATTTGCCGCCCGCGTCTTTTACTTCATGGGCGTGTTTTGCCATGTTGGCCGCAGTTTCCGCGCCGAAATATTCCTTGCCCTTGTCGGACTCAAAAAAGGCGATTACGCTGTCGATGGTTGAAACATCGGCCTCAAGCTCCGCCACAAGGGTCTTTGCCGCCTCCTTTTCCTTTTCCGTGCCGACGGACGACAAATATTCTTCCACCGCTTCTCTAAGCCCGACATAGCAACTCGGCGCGGCTGCAACGGCTTTTACTTTTTCAATTATTTCGTTCCTGGTCATTTTGCTTTCCTCCGCTTATGCAAAAATTTACGATGATACTTTCTTTTACTATTCGCCGACAAACCCGTTATTCCTGTCAAACAATATGCCATCAAAGAAAATTTTAGATAAAATTAACGGGATTATAATTTCAAAATGAGGTATAATTAGGTCAACCTCTAAGAACCCCTCCGTCAGCCCT
>CAJOQC010000030.1 GCA_905236785.1 uncultured Selenomonadaceae bacterium | reverse complement strand
AGCAGGCATTGATGCTCGAATCCTGCCCCAAGTTCATCGGTTTTTGAATGTCCCTTAATAAAGAAACAAGCAAAAGAAAAAACTTTAGGGCATCTCTAAAAACTCGCTTTTATACCTCCTCCCGTCGGCTACGCCGACACCCTCTTCCTCCGAGAGGAGGTCTGATTTTAAGCCTCCCCTGAAAGGGGAGGTGGCAGCCCGCAGGGCTGACGGAGGGGTTTTTAGAGGTTACCTATGTTTGTTTATAAAAGATACAATACTAAGTCATTCAAGGAATACAAATATATCGCTTGTGCGATATATTTCATAAGCGGTTCTAATCGCTAAAGCAATAAGAACCACTAAAAAAAGAAAGAACTTCCGACAAAGGGTTTTTGCCACATTGCGGCGAAATATACTTTAATTGGGAAACCATTCATCAAAGAACGGCGGGTGATAGGCTGACATGAAAAAAATTGCGCTTATGTTTTGCCTGTGTTTGTGGGGCTTTTTTTGCGTCGGTTGCGGCGACGAAAAGACTGTTGCGGAGAACACTCCCTACCAAAGCATGAAATTGGTGATGATGACTTCCGGCACGGCAAACGGCATCGACACGCAAATTGCCGGGAAAATAGCCGAAAAAGTCAAAGAAGAATCAAAAGGAGCCATCATAATCGAAGTTTACCCCAACGAAGAACTGGCGGGGGGCAACACCAACCGCGCCGTTTCCATGATTGCCGACGGTTCGGTGGATTTGGCGGTGTATTCTTCCGGCACATGGTCGATTTTAGATCCGCAGCTTTCCGCCGCCACCGTGCCGTGGCTCTTTGCCGATTACAAGACGGCGCGGCAGACCATAGACCGAACAGGCGGCAAGTATTATGAAAAGGCGCTTGCCCAAAAAGGGCTTTATTACCTCGGCTTTGCCCATAACGGTATGCGGCAGATTTTTAACAATGCCCGCCCCGTGAAAAGCCCCAATGATTTATATGGTCTGAAAATTCGCATTTTGAGCAACGAAACTTCCCTGCGGTTTTTCCGCTTCTTCGGCCTCGACCCCATGCCCATGAGCTGGAGCGAAGTGCCCACCGCACTAAAGCACGGGCATATCGACGGCCACGACGCGGGGGTGTACACCGCTCGGTCGGCGGATATTGCCGACGATACCAAGTACATGACCTTGCTTAACTATTCCTATGAAACTTATATTTTTGCGGCTTGCAGCAAGACTTTCGATCGTTTGCCCCAAAACACCCGCGATTTGTTGCGGAAAAACGTCATTGAGGCCTGCGAATGGGGCAAGGATTACATCGAAGAAAACGAAGAGAAAATCTTGCGGCAATTTGCCGACGACGGTATGAACATAACGGAACTTACGCCGAAAGAGCGGGAGGTTTTCATCGAAAAATCCCGCGATATTGTGAACGAGTTAAAGACGCGATATGACGAAGAAGCTCGCTTGGCTTTTGGGATGTGATGTATTTGAAAGGTATTGTTTATCGGGTTGTTTGGTCGGCGCTTATCTATTACGGGGCAGGTGTTGTCTTGGGAGAATTGTTCGTCGCGCCGGACTCCCTTATCGGTTTTGCCGGTTTTTTGCCGCCGCTTTTAAGCCTCATGTACGGCCCGTGGACAGCGGTGGGGGTTTTGCTCGCCGCCTTGGCTTTTGAATACGGGGATTGGTTTTCTCTTGTTGACGTTTACGAAAAAAGCGGGGCGCAAGAAACTCTGTGGCAGGGCTTTTTGCTCTTTTGCAACTGCGGTTGGTGGGCGTTTATGGAAGGCTATTTGCCCTACAGGCTGTGGCATTCCGTTTTTGTCCGTGAGGGCGAGCCGCGTTTTTCCCTGCGGGCGGACACCATGGCAAAATTTGTACTGGTGGCTTTTGTTGCCAACATTGCCACGGCGCTCTTTTTGGCCATGACCACCAACGAAGCGGACATTTTGCGGCTTATGGAGGGTGCCCCCCTTGGTTTTGGCTTAATCGGCGAGTATGCTTTCATTTGCTTTATCAACGATTTTGATATAGCAATATTTTTCGGGTTGATAATTTTCTTCTTCCTCCTTAGTTTCGACTTTAATTTTTACAAGCCGCCTTCAAACAGCAACTTTTTGGGCAAATTGCCGCCGCGCCTTTTCGATGCGGTGTTTGTTGCGGGTTGCGCCATGTCGCTGTACCTTTGCCAAGAACGTTTTTTGCCCTGTGAAGGGTTGCGTTTCGGCGTGGGGATTGTTCTTTGCGTGTATATGTTTCGCCCTGTTTTGCCCATGGCCGAAACAGAGAAAAGTTACGGCAACTCTGCGGCCTTTGACACGGGCATAAACCGTATGGTGGCGGCGGTGTTCTACGCCTTTATGCTTATTTTGTTCGTGGCTCTTGATACGTCCGGGGCGATTTACGATTTATCGAACATGAGTACCTGGCATCGGTTTAACGGCGAATGTCTCACCATGATGAATGTGGTGCTGGCGGTGCTTCTTTATATGCTCCTTCGCTATCGCAATTCCATTATGGCCAACGTGGTTCTTTTGGAGGTGGTCACCGTCTTTGTCACCGCCTTTGCTTTGGGGGCGGTGGGCTTTGCGGTGGTAGACCGCATGACCATGAAAAACGTGGATACTTCCTTGGCGGAAATGAGCATAATTTTTCGCGAACATCTAAAGCGTACCTTCGACGGCATACAGGTGTCGGTTAATGACATTCGCGACTTGGCTCTGGCGGAGCTTACAAGCTACGAGGAACTTGCGCGGGATAAGGATTATCAAAACGCCTACCTGCGTAAAGCCGAACAACTTTTCGGCGCAATAGCCGGCAACACCGAAGGCAGCGTGGCTTTTTATTTTCGGTTAAACCCGGAGTTTGCCGGGCCTCTTGGGGGCTTTTCGTGGTGGCGGGAGCAAAACCGCTGGGACGGAGCCGCGGCCAAGTTTAACCCCCGCCGCCCCATAGATTTGTCCCTTTACGCGCCAACGGATTACGAGAACGTCGGCTGGTATTACATTCCCGTGAGCCGCGCCAACGGCACATGGATTGAGCCGTACATTGACCCCTTGCTGAACGCTTATGTCATTTCCTACGTCAGCCCCATATACCATGACGGAAAACTCGTGGGGGTTGTGGGCATGGATATTGACTTTGAGTACTTAGTGCAGGAAGTGCGGCGAATGTCCGTATATGAATACGGCTACGCCTACTTAAAAGACCGTTTGGGGCGCGTCCTTTACCATAAGGACTACAACCAAGGGGACAAATTTTACCCCAATCCCGATTTTCTTGAACGGGAAACATACCTCACCGACGGCATTTGGCTGGGGCTTGCCACCTCCAAGCATGACATTTACACCGAGCGGAACAACCTTTCCATGCATCTTGTAAGCGTCATGTTGGCGGTGACGCTGTTGGTGTCCTTTTTAAGCATCAGTTTGGCGTCCCGGGGCATTAAGCCTCTTATCGCTCTTACGGGAGCGACGAAAAAAATTGCGGCGGGCAATTTGGACGTAAAACTAAACTACGAATCGAAAAACGAGCTTGGGACATTGGTTTCAAGCATCAAGGAAATGATGGCCAAACTTGAGGTTTTCGTCTACCACGACCAACTGACGGGGCTAAACAACACGGCGGCCTATGCGCGGAAAAAGCAGGAATTGGAAAACAGCGACGGCACTTACGCCGTGATGGTCTTTGACGTAAACTTTTTGAAAAAGATAAACGACACCTACGGTCACGACGCGGGCAACGACCTTATTCGCGCCGTGGCGCAGATAATAGCGCGGGTGTTCGGCAGGGGGCAGGCGTACCGAATAGGCGGCGACGAATTTGCCGTAATCGTAAACGGGGACGGCTGCAACAACGTGCCGAAGCTCATAAACGAATTTGACCGACGGGTGGCCATGGCAAAACTTAAAGTGCAAGGAAAAGAATACCCCATTCATGTGGCTCGCGGCATAAGCTACAGAAAGGACGGTCAACGTTACGTCGATGTATTTAACGACGCGGACGAAGCCATGTATGTCCACAAAGCGGCCATAAAAGAACGCTTGGGCGTTGACAGTATGCGATAAAAAAAGCGGCTATCGCCGCTTTTTTTGTTGAAAGGCAAATTGTTATACCGCTCCCCGTAAAAAAAGTACATTTTTTGTCAAGTTGACAACGCCGCCCTTTTTCGGTAGAGTATTGTCTATGAAAAAATTATTCTTACTTTTGACGATAACAATTACCCTTCTTTGCGGCGGTTGCTACGAAAGTTTGTTTCCGCCGGAAAAGACCGCCGAAAGAATTGAGCCGGTTTCCGATATTGCCGACGAAATCAATTACACCGAAAAAGGCGCGAAAATCTTGGTGCTTAATTATCATAAAGTTGACCATCAGGAAATTTCCCTGTCCGTCACGCCGGAGGATTTTGACCGCCAACTTCGCTACATTCGCGACAGCGGCTACCATGCCATAAGCATGGACGATATGTATAACGCCATAGCAGGCACGGGGGAACTGCCGCCGAACCCGGTGCTTATCACCTTCGACGACGGCTACAAGGACAATTACACCAACGCCTACCCCATATTAAAACGCCATGGATTTAAGGCAACGATTTTTGTCATCTCGGATTTTGTGGGGCGGGAAAATTATATGAATTGGGACGAACTCCGCGCCATGGCCAAGGACGGATTTAACATCGAATCCCACACCGCAACCCATGAATCGTTGACGGACATATCCGACGAACGCTTAGAGCATGAACTTGCTCATTCTAAGAAAAAAATCGAGGAGGAAATAGGCCGCGAGGTGAATTTTTTGGCCTACCCCACCGGCGCGTATAATCTGCACATAGCCCAAAAAGTGAAAGACGCAGGCTACAAGGCGGCCTTTACCGTAAAATACGGCAACACCGACGTAAACAGCAACATCTTCGCCTTGGAGCGAGTGCCGGTTTTTCATACGGAGAACACCATGAAATCCTTCGTGGAACGCTTGCACTACACGCCGCTCTTGGTCAGCCAAGGTTGGCAACTGCGGTAGGAAACGAGAAAAAGCAAAACAAAATGACTTTATTAAAGTATTGTCGTTCTCCTATTTCCGGGGCTTTTTCTCTTTTTACTGAATAAAAATCAGAAAAATGAAAAAAAGCTGAAAAGCCCTCTTGCAAAAACGGAAAAAATTTGATATAAAATAAAGGCGGTCTGAAAGAAAAAAATGGAAGGCAATGTTGAAGAGTTTCGGCATGAAAGCGTAATGCCCCGCGAGGTTGTGGACGCGCTTTGCGTCGCGGACGGCGGAACTTACGTTGATTGTACCTTGGGCGGAGCCGGTCATTCACTTAGGATAGCGAGGATGCTTACCACAGGGAGAGTTATCGGCATCGACCGCGACGATGCGGCTTTACGGGCGGCAAGGGAACGCTTAAAGGCGTTTTCGCCCGGCATAGGGATTGACATCGTAAAAGGGAATTTTGCCGACTTGTCGTGCATACTGGCAAAGTTAAATGTTTCGGGGGCGGACGGGGTTTTGTTCGACCTTGGAGTTTCAAGCCATCAGATTGACACCGCCGAACGCGGGTTTTCTTATATGCACGATGCGCCCCTCGATATGAGGATGGACAGGGCGCAAGAGCTGACGGCGCAAGACGTGATAAACGATTACGCCGAGGAGGATTTGGCGAGGATTTTTCGCGAGTACGGCGAGGAACGATTTGCGCGGCGGGCGGCGCGGCTAATTGCCGACGAACGGCGCAAAAAGCGAATAGTAAACGCCGCCGAACTGGTGCAAATCATCGAACGCGCCGTGCCGAAAACGCCCAAAGGCGGACACCCCGCCAAGAGAATTTTTCAAGCCATACGCATTGAAGTAAACGACGAACTTTCGATTTTGGAAGATGCCTTTAAGGCGGCGGCGAATTGCCTGAAGGTCGGCGGGCGGCTGGCGATAATAACCTTTCATTCCTTGGAGGACAGGATTGCCAAAAACACATTGCGGGAGCTTGCGACAAATTGCATTTGCCCCCCAAAACAGCCTGTTTGCACCTGCCACCACAAGGCCACATTAAAAATAATCGGCAAGGTAAAAGAGGCAAGCGAAGAGGAGATAAAGAACAACCCGCGAGCCAAAAGCGCAAAATTGCGAGTTGCCGAAAAAATACAGACAGCATAGTCATAAGGATTTTTAAGGAGGCGGAGACTGTGCAGGCGAGTCGATTAAGGGACGATTACTATTACGAGGACTACGATTACGAATACGAGCGCGAAGATCGGGAAGAACAACAGCCGAAGAAAAGCAAGTTAAAAGCGGTTAAGGTCGATACCAAAGAGGACAAGCCCTTCATATTAAATACCCGCCTTCGTTCGCGGGCGCAGGTTTTCTTCGTGGTCTTTGCGGTTTTGGCCATGGCGGTGACGGTGCGAAGCGGCATCAGCGCCAGTCGCGGCTACGCTTTGGTGGCCACCCAGACCCAGGCGCAAAACGTGGAACAGGAAAACGAGCGTTTGCGCGTAGAGATAGCCAAGTTGAAAGCACCGGCGCGTATACAGGGCATCGCCGAAAGCGAGCTTGGCATGAAAGCCCCCCAAAAAGTATATTTTGCTCACGAGAAATAATTTTTGATTATAATTTTACCTCCCCGGCTTTTTGGGGAGGCTTTTATTTTGGCAACAAAAAAGGCTTGCCGTAAATTATGCGGCAAGCCTTTTGCTACTCTCCGTTAAAAAGCGTACTTTTTTGCGGGGAGATGCACTTGTTGTGGCAACGGTGATAAAATCATTTAATCGGAATTATTGTTGATGCCTGCACTTCGCTGGCTTTTGGCATGGTCACCTTCAAAACCCCGTCCTTAAATTCGGCATCGACTTTCTTTTCGTCTATCTCGCCCACATAGAAGGAACGGCTCATGCTTCCTGTT
>CAJOQC010000029.1 GCA_905236785.1 uncultured Selenomonadaceae bacterium | reverse complement strand
GCTGTTCGCATTCGTACCGGCCAACGCGGGGAGGACGCGATAAAAGACGTTTTATAAAGGAAATACCGTATAAATGATACTACTCTCAGTAAGAAATAAAATTTCTAACTGAGAGTAGTATCAAACGGCAACCGCAACATTTTATTATAGGTAACCTATAGAAACTTCCACCGTCAGACCTACGGGCTGTCACCCCCCTCAAAGAGGGAGGCTTAACATCATCCTCCTCTCGGAGAAAGGATGGTGTCGGCGTAGCCGACGGGAAGATTTCAAAAAAAGTCTTTAGAGATGCCCTATAGCGCCATGAAATTATTTGCGCTCGGTCAAGATTAAATCAATTTCCTTAAAAAGTTCCTCCAACAGTTCGCCTTCGGCGACCTTGCGGATAATTTTGCCCTTTCTAAAGACCAAACCTTCCCCTTTGCCGCCGGCGATGCCCACATCAGCATCTCGCGCCTCCCCAGGGCCGTTCACCGCGCAACCCATGACCGCAACGGTTATGGGTTCTTTTATATCGGCAAGATGTTGTTCTACCTTCGCGGCTATCGCGGGCAAATCTATGTTTGTTCTGCCGCAGGTGGGGCAGGCCACCAAAGTTGGGCCGTACTCTTTAAGCCCCAATGACTTTAATATTTCGTTGGCCACTTTCACCTCAACCAACGGGTCACCCGTTAAAGAAACCCGCACGGTGTCGCCGATGCCCTCGGCCAAAAGAGCACCAAGCCCCACGGCGGATTTTATCACGCCGGAGTTTGCCGTCCCCGCCTCGGTAATGCCAAGGTGCAGTGGGTAGTCAACCCTTTCGGACATAAGACGATAAGCGGCCAAGGTGAGGGGAACATCATGGGCTTTTAAGGAAATTTTCGTATCGTAAAAGTCGAGCCGTTCCAAAATTTTTATATGCTCAAGAGCAGACTCTACCAATGCTTCTGCCGTGACTTTGCCGTATTTCTCCAAAAGTTTTTTGTCGAGGGAACCGGCGTTTACGCCTATGCGAATGGGTACATTGTTCTTCTTGGCCTCGGCGACCACGGCTTTTACCTTTTCTTCGCCGCCTATGTTGCCGGGGTTAATCCTAAGAGCCGCAACGCCCTGGCGTATTGCTTCTATGGCCAACCGATAATCAAAATGAATATCCGCCACCAAGGGAAGATTAATGCGTTTTATAATCGCCGACAAATTTTGCGCCGCCTCCATATCTGGTACGGCAACCCGCACAATGTCGCAACCTGCGTCGGCAAGGGCGTTTATTTGCAAAACGGTGGCCTCGGTGTCGGCGGTCTTTGTGTTGGTCATGGATTGCACGGAGATTGGCGCGCCGCCCCCCACGGCAATTTTACCGATATGAATTTGTCGCGTTGTTTTTCGCTTAAAAAAATCCGTCATAATTTAATTCCCCGTAAAAATCCTCACAATATCATTTTTTGTGGCAAAAATCATCAATAACACCAAGAGGGCAACGCCTATGTTTTGGGTAATGGCGAGCGTTTTTTGGCTCATGGGCTTGCCGCGCACGCCTTCGACCAACAGCGCGACTACATGACCGCCATCAAGAGCGGGTATGGGAAAAAGATTTATAATCCCCAAGTTAAGGCTCAAAAAAGCGGCAAAGGTGACAAGCGGTATAAGCCCCTGTTCGGCAAATTGACCCGCCATCTGCGCCACGCCGATAGGTCCTGCCAAATCAGCATCCGAAGGTTGACCCAAAATGCGCGAAAGTTCCTTTAACATTCCCTGCATGATTTTGGCGGTATGCTCTATTGATAAGGCCGCCGCATCGAAGAAGCCATGTTCTTTGGTTACGGTTTTTCCCGTTATGCCGATAAGGGAACGCTGTAATTTTTCGTCGTAATAGGGCGTTATAACGGCCGTATCCTCCGCGCCGTTTCGCTCGTAAGTCACGGTAATGGGTTCGTTGCCGTGACTTTTAATATTTTCCACAAGACCTTTCCAGGTATCCACGGCTTTTCCGTCAACGGCGATAATTCTGTCGCCCTTCGCAATGCCTGCCAAGGCCGCCGGTTTTTCCGCCGCCACACTGCCCACTATGGGCTCTGTGCCGACAACGGTTTCCCCGTGAAAGAAAAATATGCCGAAGAACAAAAATATCGGCAAAATGAAATTCATCAACGAACCGGCGGATATAACCAAAAGCCGAGCGGGAATAGATTTTTGACAATAGCCCCTGTTGCCTGCGGTGTTTTCCTCCGGGTTCATTCCGGCGATGTCGTTAAAGCCGCCAAGGGGAATTATTCGGAGGGAATACACCGTTTCGCCGAATTTTCGACTGATTATCTTAGGCCCAAAACCTATTGCAAACTCATCCACACGCATACCCGTCATTTTTGCCGTGATAAAGTGACCAAGTTCATGCGCCAAAACCAACACGCCGAATACGCAAACAGCCGCCAATATCGTAAGCAAGCCTTACACCTCCGCAATTAACAACAACACCGCAAAATAATAAACAAAGGGCGCGGTGAAAAGAACGCTGTCAAACCTGTCCAACACGCCGCCATGCCCCGGAATAAGCCGCCCCGAATCTTTTATTCCGGCGTGACGTTTTAACACCGATTCCACTAAATCCCCCACCGTGGCAAAAATTGCCGTGAAAAAGCCCAATATTGCCATGGTGACAACGGGAAAAGAAAAAAACGCGCCCAATGCCGCAACCGATGCCGAAGTGCCGACAAGAGAGCCGACAAAACCTTCCACTGTTTTGTTGGGGCTTATGTTGGGGCAAAGTTTGTGCCGCCCAATGGCCGAGCCGACAAAATAAGCAAAAGTATCGCTTGCCCATGTGCCGATAAACATTACCCACACCATGGCGCATCCGAAGGGAAACATACCCAAGGAAGTTTCTACCGCCGCGCCGTCAAGCTCGCGGAGCATTATAAGATGGGCAAAAGGAATACCGATATAAAACATACCCGCCGCCGAATAACAGGAATCCACGAAATCGACCCGCGACCGCAAAAGCACCGCCGCCGACATAACCGCAAGCAAAGCCGCCGACACAACCCCTATTATTTCTTCCGCATTGCCCCAAAAAGCGCAACACAAAATCAAAATCAAAAACAAAATTCCTGCGGTTAAAGTAATGTTCGCGCCTTTTTTCGCCAAGGCCGAAGCGTATTCAAACCAACCGATGATGGCAAGCACAAGCGTAAAGGCAGCAAAGACAATACCGCCCGTTTCAATGACAAAGGCTGCCAAAATAATCCCTATGATACCGACAATAATTCGTGTAAGCATAATTCCACCCGTCCGTGTAACAATATTAGGCTGTCTGTAAAAACTGCGGTTATGTTTTTTCCTTCTCTTTTGAAAAATGAAAAAAATAAAGAAGCAAATAAAAATTTTTCAAAGATTACACTAAGCATT